>CAMZKZ010000020.1 GCA_947311645.1 uncultured Candidatus Altimarinota bacterium
ACAGTATTATATTTTTTTAAATTCACAAATCTTTATATCAAATATATTCTTTTCATCTTTTGGAATATTTTTACATGAAAGTTGTGTGTAGTCTGTAAAAGTAATATTTGGAAAAAAACTATCAGCATTTGGAAATGTCGCATCTACAAATGTAAGTGATAAATGAGTTGCGTATTGTAAAAATATCTCATATATATTGCTTCCTCCAATAATCATCATTTCATATTCAGGATGTGTTTGCATTTCTTTTTCATGAATATCAAGAATTTCTTGAACACTATGTGCTAATATTGTATTTTTACATGATGAAATATCATAGTGTTTATCTCGTGTGAGAATAATATTTTTTCGATGTGGTAATTCCATACCAATACTTTCAAATGTTTTTCTTCCCATTACTACCGTTTTGTTTTGTGTTCGTGTACGAAAATGTTTCATGTCTGTTGGCAAATCCCACAGTAATGTATTGTGAATACCAATTTCATTGTTTTTACCCATTGCAGATATAAGGGTTATCATTTTTTTTCAGTAAAAAAATATATTCTAAAATTCTAATTTTCTATTTTGATTCTGTAGTATATAAACTTTCAATATCTATATTTCCGAGTGCGTTTCGCATTGAATCAAAAAGTGTTGGGTTTTCTGCTTCGAGAGTTGCAAGTAAGTGTTTCGTTTTGTATCGAACATGTGGCATTTTTGCATTTGGCATAACCATTCCCGGACACATTTCGTCTCCAGCTGCAGGAATATTATTATTTTTTGCAACTTCAGAAATTAATGTTTCCCGCACATATGCAAGAGGTCGAATCATTATATCTCCACTTTCTGTTGTGTATTTCGGTGGCATAGACCGCATTATTCCATTGTACATCATGCTCATAAATAGGCTTTCAACTGCATCATCTAAATGATGACCAAGAGCGATTTTATTACAGTTATATTGTTTGGCAGCAGCAGATAAATTTCCTCGTCGAAGACGCGAAAAAAAACTACAAAATGAAGAATTTTTATTCATTTTTGTTTTGGAAAGTTCAAAAACTTCCGTTTCCATAAATTCATGTGGAATTTCATATGCATCAAAATGTGCTTTTTGTGCAGAAAAATCTTCTCCCATTCCGTATAAAATGGTTACCGCTTGAAAAGTAAATTTTACAGGAGAGTGTTTTTGTAAATGTTTGAAGACATGTGCGAGTAGTGTGGAATCTTTTCCTCCGCTGAGTCCTAATAAAATATGATCTCCTTCTTGAATCATATTAAATTTTTCTATAGCTTTTCCTACATGTTTTAAAATTTTTTGTGGAATTTTAATTTTTTCTATTTTTTCTTTAGGTTCTGTCATTTGAAAATATAATAAAATCGGAATTTTATAAAAAGTATCTCAAAATATAGAAATATTTTATAGAGATATTTTTAATATTCTTTCATCTGTGTTGATGGTATCTGTACCGTAATATTATTCTTTTTCTGTAATAAAAAATTTTCGCAGTGGAATTTTAATTTTTTTTGCAGAAAGAATCCATAAAATCGAAAGCAGTACAACGGGAATAATAGGTTCTAATACTTCGATATCTGCATATGTTTCATGCTCTTTTGCTTTAATGATAACCACATGAATTACAATAACTATAAGTGCAATATATGTAAGTTTATGAAGTTTTTTCCAGTTTCTTTTTAAGAGTGTAATAGAAAAAATATTTGAAGTAAGAGTAAGGAGTATAAAAATAAAAAAACCTATAATTCCCCAAAAAAATAATTTTGAGGGGTCCCATAGTATGGGATTTGAAAATAGTGTTGTAAGTGGGATATCTTTGTAGAGAAAAAATCCAATACTGTGTGCAATTCCTAAATTTCCACATAAAATACCGATTTCTTTTCGTAATGGCATGAGAGATTTTAGTATTTTTACATCGAAAAATATTTGTGAAAGTGGTCGCAGTGCTAAAAGAATGAGGAGTAATAAAAGACTTTTTTCTCCCATGTCTTTATATTGAGATGGATTGAAATAAATAATTATGAAGGGAAGGAATGCAATAATAAGCAGTCCTATTTTCAATGTAGAAAAGTATGGAATTTTTCCATAAAAAATAAGAGATCGAAGGAAAGTAAGAATATTGTTCATAGATTATGTGTTATATAAATGAATATCGTGTTGTGGGTATGGAAATGAAATATTATTTTTATCAAATTCTTTTTTAATACGTTCTGTGAATGCAAATTTTATATCCCAATAATTCTCACTTTTTACCCATACTCGAAAGGTGATATTAACAGAACTTTCTGCAAGTTCAGATACTGCAATAGTTATATCTGTTTTATCTATCACTCTTGCATCACTCTCTGCAATGTTTTGTAATACTGATTTTGCATCATCGATGCTATCATTATATCCAATTCCAATAGTAAAGTCGACGCGTCGCTTTGGCAGAGAAGAATAATTTATCATTGAAGACGATGAACATTCTGCATTGGGAATAATAATTCGTTTATTGTCGGGTGTTGTTAAAATAGTATTGAAAATTTGGATTTCTGAAACGGTTCCTGCATATCCTGCAAGTTCTACATAGTCACCAACTTTAAAGGGTCGAAAGGCAAGAAGCATGGCACCACCCGCAAAATTTTGTAGTGTTCCAGAAAGTGCCATACCAATCGCCAAACCAGCAGCTCCTAAAATTGCAACAAATGAGGTTGTAGGAATTCCTATATATGTAACAAGAGATAAAACAAGGAGAACTTTTAATATATTGCTTACAATGCTTGTTAAAAATCCTAAAAGTGTTTTATCAAATCGTTGTTTTTGTAGTGTTTTTTTTAGTAGAGTGGTAAGTTTTGCAATTGCTTTAAATCCAAAATATAAACCAAAAATAAAAATAAGTAATTTTATACCACCTCCTATTATCATTGGAATATAAGAGCTAAAATCTATCGTTGATATAAATCCTGTATCGATTGGAAGCGTATCTGTCATTGTATCTAAAAGGTTGTCTTGCATAATTTTTTTTAAGTGTAATACAGTAATTACACTGTATCTGTGATAGTTTTTGGTGTCAATAAATACACTATTCGCATTATTCGCATTATTCGCGAATGTATAGTGTTATCCTCCGAGCAATGCAGCAAGAGGATCTACTTCTGTAGAGCTTGTAGGAGTTGAAGTCGCTGTTGGTGTTGCTGTAGCTGTAGCTGTTGCTGTAGTTGTAGCTGTAGTTGTAGGTGTTGGCGTTGGTGTAGGTGTAGGGGTTCGTGTTTGAATATTTGCAGTAGGGTATGGAGTTGGGGTATTGCTTACTGAATATGTAGGAAGTGGTGTAGCAATTCCTGTATTCATGGTTGGTGTTGGACTCGCATTTGTCGTAATTGCAGTAGGCTGTGGTGTAGGTGTTGAAAGTGGATTTGGAGTTGCAGAAAAAAGTGGAGTTGGCGTTGCTGAATACTGAAGAGTATTATTGCTTTGTGTATGGTTATCTGTTCCAGAAATACCTGTGTTCGAATTTGTTGATGCATCAGTTCCTGTATATGTATTTGGATTAGCACTATTATGTATTGTATTATTTGAACTTTCTGATATCTCTGAAATCACTTCTCCATATTGTGCAGAAAATAATGTAAAATCTTTAAAATCTACTTTTCCATCTCCATCAAAATCACCAGAATCTACTTCTTTATATGTTTTTCCATATACTGCTGCAAAAAGCGTAAAATCCGAAAAATCAACAACTTTATCATTATTAAAATCTGCTACTCCATAGAGGTTTCCAAGATTTTCTCCTATTGGTGCAGAAAATGCATTAAATTGTGCTAGTTTTCGTTTTTCTATACTTTCTCCATAAATTGAATAAATATTTTTATAATAGAGTTTATATGAAGCTCCTGCATTTTGTGATTCTGTTGTTATCTCAATGCTTGTTTTATCTTTGAGTTTTAAATCTAATACTTTTAGCTCTATTTTTGTTCCAGTTTTTAGTATAAAAATATTGTCTGTATTCAGAATACTACTCGCAGAAAGTGGCTGGTTAAAGGTAAGAGTGATTTTTTCTGGTGAAGTAGTGATAGTATTTACCATTTTTAACGGTATACTATTTGTTGGTTTTGCATATCCACTAAAATTAAAAATTCTATCGGTAAATGATGAATATACTAATCCAATTTTTTGTGCATCAATATTTAATGCATATTCTTTTTTCTCTTCTTGTTCTGCTGTAGTGATGGTTACGAGTTTTCCATCTGGGCTTGCAATTACACTATAAATTTTTAATGCTTCATTTTTATTTTGTGCATTGGTAATTTGAAAGAATGTTTCTTTTAATTTTGAAGGATCAATTGCTTTTGTAAATAAAACTTCAATTGAATTATGTGCTACTGCTTGTATAACAGCAATAGTATTTGTTCCATCTTGTAATACTGTTTCGGCAGTTCGAATAGGAAGTTGTAGTGTTCCGGTGCTCATATTTTTGTTGGTATCAATTGCAGTAATTTCAAGGGTATAGTTTTCTTCTCGTGCTTTTGTTGTTTTTGGGATAATTAAATCTGAAATATAATACCATTGCCCTTTGTCTTCCTTCATGATTGGCATCATACAAAGAAGTGTTCGTGTAGAAATACACTGTTCTTCTCCGTTTATATCTTTTGAAGATGTTCCTTTTGGAAGTTCAGCTCCATTAAAGAGTGCTGTATTCCCAAGTTTTAAAATAACATGAGAGATATCATCATCTATATCTTGTACAAAAACATATGCAGAAAATTTCGTTTCTCCATCTGCAATTGCTTCGAGAGGAGTAATATAATTTTTCTCTGATAGAATTTGAGGAGGTCGACCGTTATCTGCACTATGATCAATTTCTAACCATACAGTTTTACTAAATTCGTTTCCTTCTTTATCGGTTGCAGTAATTCGTATTTCTTTTTTTCCAACAGATGCTCCCATTGGAAGAATAAGAGGAGTAGAAGAATACCACTGCGATCGTCCTTCAATAGCTCCACCTTCTAAAGAAAGTGGGGGAAGTCCTAAACTTGAAAGGTTAAGAGATACATTGGTAATATTATCGGCACCTTGTGGGTCGCTCACTTTTGTATGTATTTGAAAAGTAGATTTTCCATCTTTTACCAAATGATTTGACGGAGTGAAGTATGTATCTTCTGTAGTCATACTTGGTCCTTGATTATTTGTTCGTGTAACAGTAAGAGTGTGTTGGCGTTCTGTTTCTTCACCTTGTGCATCAATTGCAGTAAGGGTAATTTGGTACGATCCATCGGCTACTGATTCTGGAATAACAATAGGGTTTTCATTTTCAAAAAATCGTGTTTGACTACTTTCTTGACCTGTATTTAAAGGTTTTAGAAAAATTGTATTGAGTTGTACAGATGAAAGATCAACAGCGACTGTTGTAATATCATCACCTCCATCTTCATCAGTTATTTTTGCAACAATTAATATCGGATGATTTGAATCGGCAGGGTTTACAGTATCTGGAGAAATAGTAAATTCTGAAATTACTGGTGGTATTGAACCTGTTGTGTCTCGTGATACTATTATGCTTACATATCCTTCTGCATGTATTCCAGATTTATTTTGTGCAACAATAGGAATTTTATATGGAGTGAGAGAGGTTGCAACTGTTTCGGGAACAGTTACATTTTCCAATACATAAATTTGCATTCCATTTTCAATTTCACCTTTCCCAAGTTCTATTACAGCTGGTCCATCTATCACTCGTAAATCAGCTGTCACTTTTTCTAAATCTGCAAGTCCACGAGAATCATCTATATATACATATAAATTTGTAGTTTGGTTTCCATCATTTTTTATTTTCTGAGGAGATGCATAGCTTTTTTCAGATAATACAATAATTTCATCAGATTGAATATCTTCAACAATAAATGCAGATGTTTTTGTAAGATTTTTTGCAATTCCACCATCGTTCCATTTAAATTCTATATCATATACTTGTTTAAGAATTGATGAAGGAATTGTAAAACGCACAGAAGTATCGGTTGTATCAATTTTTTCTAATGTATATGTTCCTGCATATGCTTTTAGGTCTGCGGGAATATTTTCTCCTGTAATAACCAGTTCTTCTGTCGTTCCAGCAATAACTCTATATGGAGAAATTTCTTGAATGCTAAATGTTTTTGGTGCTTCTGCAGCAGTATAAATAACAGTATTTACTCCTCCTAAAAATAATAATTCTGGTGTTTCAAAATATTTAGGATCTAATGACATGACATATCGTTGAAATGGGGTATGTACAGATGTTTTGAGGATATATTTCTTTGGATTATTTGTATCCTGTGTTACAGAATAAATAGCGAGATTTTCCAGTGCATTGCTTATACTAAAGTAAATACTTTTCATACTTTCTGGATTTGGATTTTTTGTAAATTCAATGCTAAGAGTTTCATTATCAAGAGCAATAACACCATTTTCTGCAATTCCAAATTCTCTATCATATTCTTTTGCTGTTGTATTGAGTGCAAATTTTAATTGATGGTAGTTTGTCATTATTTGTTCTTTGTCTTGCAGTGTTTGTTTTTTTATCATTACAACATATTCTTCTGTAGGAAGAAGATCTAGATTTAAAAGAGTGATTGTTTTTTTATCGGCAGAAACTTCAAAAGTTGTAGTGCTATCAATAATATTTATAATATTTTCGCATGCATTTTCTTCGCATAATGTACATGTTTCAATATTTGTAAATTGAGAGATTTGAAAATCATCAAGGTTAATGCTTTCTTCATTGAGTTCATTGAAAAATTCAAGAACGATTGTATTGTTATTTATTCGTGATGCAGATTGTATTTCTGGTCCTTTTTCACTGATTTCTGTTGGGTATACAAATATATCGGTAAGGTATCCTGTAAGTGATTTTCCAGAAGCACTTTCAATATAATACACATAAAATGGTTCTGGCGTATGAAGGTCTTGAATTCTGTATGAATCGTTAAAGGTAACAGATATTGTTTTTTTATCTGCACCAATACTAAAGCTTTCAACTTGAAGATTTTGCGATGTAAAATCTCGAAGTTGCACACTTTCTTCTTGTATTTCTTCTGAAAAAGTAAGAAGAATTGTATTCTGTTCAATATCTGTAATTTCTGTGTTTATAATTTGAAAAATAGGAGATTTATCTTTGGCAACAAAAAATGTAAGAGGGTTCATTTCTGTTTCGATATTTTCTCCATTTTTTCCAAGATTTTGAGTAGCAAAAGAAAGAGTGTATTGTTCACCTCCTCTTAAGTCTAATCGTTGAAAAAGCATATTTTCTTTGTCTATATGGACTGTAGAAAATTCATTTTTTACCTCTGGTGAAAATGAAAAGTCGTCGAGTGTAATATCTTCTTTCAATAAATTGTTAAAAGAAAGAGCGATTTCACCATTTTCACTTACTGAAAAATCAGTAATGAGAAGTTCTGAAAAATCATGAAAAATATGGATATTACCATTTTCTGTTTTCGCAATTTTTTCTTGCATATCAGATCCAATAATTTTCATATTACTGAATTCTAATGCAATATCTTGTACTTCTTCTGTGATATTTTCATTTATACTAAATGATAAAAAGAGAAAATTTTCTTCTGGATTGATTGCAATACTTTCTCCACCAGTTGCTCCTACTACCGTAATTTTCCCCTCAATATTTGTATTTTCTTGTACAAAAAAGTTTTTTCCATCAAGCACACCAGATGCAGTGGAAATTCCATTAAATTGTAAGGCAGATGATGGGTATTCAATATCAAAGCTAAATCCTAAAAGAGAATCTATGCTATTGTGAGTTTTGATAACAATTTCTCCATTTTGTCCTTTTTTACTGCTATAGTTTTTTGAAATATAAAAAATTGTATCGGAGTCCAGATTCTCTGCTGTGTCTGTTGTTTGAAATAAATCGGCAGTAAAGAGGGAAGTGTTTGTACTAAAAAATGTACCTATCCCTATGATAAATGCTGAAAGTATTCCAAAAAGGAATTTTGTATGCGTACTCTGTATTGTTTTCATCGTCATGAAATAAATTGTGTATTTGTTGAATTATGTACAAGAAAGAATAATTCAAAACAGTATATCATGATTTTGAAAGAGATACAAATGTATTGTACATATCGAACATTCAAGGTTTTGTTATACCACTTTGTAAAAGAAATAGATATTGAGTCATTTCCGCTATTATTTTCTATCTTAATTTTCTTCAACAAATCCATCTTTTAAATAAATAACTCTATCTACAAACTCTTTATCACTATCTTCATGTGTTACCATAAT
>CAMZKZ010000021.1 GCA_947311645.1 uncultured Candidatus Altimarinota bacterium
AAACCCTCTCTCAGTTCGGATTGGGGTCTGCAACTCGACCCTATGAAGTTGGAATTGCTAGTAATCGCGCATCAGCAATGGCGCGGTGAATATGTTCCTGGATCTTGTACTCACCGCCCGTCAAACCACGGAAGATGGGGGCACCCGAAGTTGCGTTATCCTTTCGAGGAGCGTACCTAAGGTGAAATCATTGACTGGGGTTAAGTCGTAACAAGGTATCCGTACGGGAATGTGCGGATGGACCACCTCCTTTTTGGGAGATACTTATAGAAATATAAGTCATCCTTGATTTGGTCTTAGCTTTTGCTAAGGTACAACAATTTTTCTTAGAACCACAAATTAAATAGGTAAAACCTCTTTAAGATTTATTTCTTAAAGGGGTTTTTTTGTATATAAAAAAACTCTGGTTCTTTCTATAGTACGCTATAGAGAGTACTATAGCGTTTTTATTGTATGAAAAAAATAGGAAAAATATAGTTATAGAAAAAACTTTGCATCAACAATAATGCTTTCATTTTCGTCTGAAAGTATAGGGTTTATATCTATACTTGAAATATCTGTATTTTCTTGAAAGAGAAGAGAGAGTTTATAAAGAGTGGAAAGTAATACATCTATATTAATAGATTGTTCCCCTCTAGCACCTTTTAATAAAGCATAAAACTTTGTTTCTTGTAACATTTCGTGTATTTCATTTTTTGAAAGAGGTAAAATTCTACGAGAAATATCAGAAAAAATATTTAAATAAATGCCACCATATCCTACTAAAATTACATCTCCAAAAATACTATCTCGTATAAATCCAATATAGACTTCTTTTGCATCTGTATTCATCATTTTTTGAAGACTTACTCCATCTATAGAAATAGTTTTTTCTATTTTTCCATCTTCTTGTGCAGAAGTAATATTTTTAAGAATAGTTCTATACGCTCTCTGAGCCTCTATTTTTGATTGTATATTTAAGAGTACTCCTCCTATATCACTTTTATGTGGAATATCTCTAGAAGCGATTTTCATAACAAATGCGGCACTTTCTGTACTGTGTTTGTTTAATGTTTCCCATACTGTATTCAGATTATTTTCTGAGGTACAGATTACTTCTTCAGCGAATGGAATTGTATACATGCTAAGTAGTTTTGATACGGTAGAAAGACTACACATTTCTCTTTTTTCTTGCTTTTCTTTTTGTAAAAGAGAGGAGATTTGAGGAGAATTAAAATTTTGGGTATGGTGTATAGAATATGTTTCTTCTCTTTTTTTTCTATTTTCCTTTTGTTTATGGAGTTTTGCATATGCAGACAGTGCATCTCTTGGATAATTATAGTGTAGAATATTATTTTTCTTTAAAAACTCTCGAGCAGGAGTTACATCTTCTCCTCCCATAAATGAAGTAATAATCGTGCTATGAGGGTACTTATTTTGAAATTTTTGTATAGATTTTGCAATAACCAAAGAATCTGTCATTGATTGTTGAGTGAGGAGAATGAGGTATGTAAATGTTTTTTTTCTCTTCTCTTCAATAGTATGTAAATTGTGTAATATTTGTTCATATCGTGAATGTGTTGCATCTCCAAGTATATCAATAGGGTTTTTACAACTTGATGCTTTTGGAAGATTTGTGCGAAGAATTTCTTGTTCTTCAGAAGAGAAGTTTGCAAGTGTAATGTTAAATATATCAGCATTATCAATAGTCATAACCGCTGGTCCACCTGCATTTGTAATAACTGCGATATCGTCTGGAATATCTTTTTTATCTGCAAAATATGAAAAAATTTTGGAAAGAAAAAACATTTCTTGTAGAGAGTGTGTTGAGTGTATTCCTGATTGTTGTAATGCAGTTTCTAATACTTCTTTTTTTCCTGAAAGTGCACCTGTGTGTGATGCAGCAGCAAGAGAACCTTTTGTAGAAATTCCAGACTTTACCATTATAATTGGTTTACGCTTTGAAACAGTGGAGGCAATTCTAAAAAACTCTTTTCCGTTTTCTATGCTTTCCAGATACAGAACAATAACATCTGTTTCTGGATCATTTGCTAAATATTCTAAAAAATCATTTTCATTTATATGAGATTTATTTCCTATTGTAATAATTTTTGAAAATCCAAGGTTTTCTTTTTTTGCCCAATCAATCATTGCGACAGCCATTGCTCCACTTTGCGAGACCATTGCGATATTTCCTTTTTTTATTCCATTTGATGATGCAAATGAAGCATTTATATTTTTGTGAATATTTAAAAATCCTAAACAATTTGGTCCAAGAATATTCATACTATATTTTTGAGCACAGTGTATAATTTCTTTTTCTCCTGTTATATTTCCTATTTCTTTAAATCCAGCAGATATAATTACAATATTTTTAATACCAAATTTCCCACATTCTTCAATTGTTTTTACAACAAAAGGTGCAGGAATTGCAATAATAGCAATATCAGGAATTTCTTTGAGATCTGATATTTTTTCTTGAAAATATGTAGTATATGCATATCCTCCATGTGGATTTACAGCAAATATCTTTACTTCTTTTTGATTATTTGTGCACAGGTTTTTTAAAATGATATTTCCAACTTTTGTTGGATTTTCAGATGCACCAATTACAACAATAGATTGCGGTGAAAAGAATGTTTGTAGTGAAATGTTTGGCATAGAATTAGATGTTTATATTTTTTTCCTGTGAAAATGAGTTGAGCTCGCGTTCGGCCATAAGCGTTAATGCAATTCGTATTACAACCACAATAATAAGTATTGTAATATCTTCGCCAAATTTTTCACCTGCATCAATAAGCATTGTATCTATAATATCTTTTCCAACAAAAAAATCGAGTCCAATAATTAAATGCTGACTAAAAATAAGTCGTATTTTTTGAAATGAGTGTGTTGTATTTTTTATGTATTCTATAGCACTTTGAATAGAGCCAATACTGATAATTATTACACCAAAAAGTCCGAATAAAAGAGAGATATAACTGATAATAGGTGTTATGTATTCAAGTATAAAAAGATTCATAATAATTGTTTTAAGTGAAAATCTTTACATTATACATTATTTTTAGCATCTTTTGCAAGCTTTTGAACAAGGATTAAAATATTTTTGTTTGTATGTGATAAAATACTTTTATTTCTTTCTAGATTTTTAAAAATGTTTTCTGCAGTTTGTATATTTTTAATTTTAATTTTTTTGTTTCCTTCAATGCTTAAATATTGAGAAAGAGTATTTTTAATCGTTTCTAAAAATTCAGTATTATATTCTGTATATTGTTCTATTCTTCTTTCTTCTTTCTCTTTTACTTTTACTATTTCTTCTTCTTCTTTCTTTTCTTCTTTAGGTGAAAGAGTATAATTTTTATTTTCTATAGAGAGTACACTTTCTGAAGGGTTTATATTCTTCATTTTTTCTCTAATATTTTTTGCAATTTGACGCGCAAAAACGAGTCCTTCTAAGAGTGAGTTAGAAGCCAATCTATTATTTCCATGCACTCCAGTATTTGCACATTCTCCAACTGCATAAATAGTAGGAATATTTGTTTCGCCCCATATATTTGTTGTAATTCCACCCATGCAATAATGTGCTCCAAAGGTGATTGGAATGAGTTGTGTTTGAGGATTTATATGAAATTCATGCAGAAGAACCTCTGCAATAAAAGGAAAATGTTCTGCAAAGTTTGTAATATTTCGTGCATCTAAAAATACGGGATTTTTTTCTGAACTAGTTATATTTCGTAATTCTTCATCATAAATTGCCTTTGATACAATATCTCTTGGAAGTAATGCATCTATAATTTCTTGTCCATTTTTATCCACAATTTTTGCACCAAAACCACGAATTGCCTCTGTAAGTAAAAGTTGAGGTTTATTTTTTCGCTTTTTATTCAGTACGGTTGGGTGAAACTGTACTGAATGTAAGTCTTTTGTTTCGATTCCTGCATTTATGCATAAAGAAATTCCATCTCCCATATTTTCTTGTGGAGATGTAGAATTTTGATATAAAGAGGAATATCCACCAGTTGCAAATATTATAAAGTCTGCAGAGAGTGTATGGGGTGAGAAAGAAAGAGTATTGGTATATGTAATCTGTTTTTTTATTGCATTAAAAGAAAAAACATCTGCATTTTCAATCAGTGTAATATTGGGATGTGAACGAACTTTTTCTGCTAAAGTGGTTGCAATTACTTTTCCTGAAATATCTTTTATATTTGAAACACGCGGAAAAGAATGCCCTCCTTCTAAATGTTGTGTTTTTTCAAATTGCACTCCGATGTTTTCTAAAAATTGAATTTCTTCAGGAGCATTGTGTACTAATAGCGTGACTGCGTGTAGTGTATTCGTATTTCCACCTGCATTCATTGTATCTTGAATATGCTTTTCAAAACTATCTTCTTGATGTAAAACTCCTGCAATTCCTCCTTGTGCAAGAGGGGTTGATCCCGAAATAAGTTGTGTTTTTGTAAGCAGTATCACTCTTCCAAGGTGTGAAAGATGTATTGCTGTACTCATACCTGCGATACCTGATCCTATGATTAAAAAAGAGGAAGATTGTTGCATGTACTTTTTTTAAAAAGAATTTATAAGATCTGGTGCTTCTTGTGCTTTCTCGCTTGCAGAAAATGGTTCATATTTTTCAAGCCCAACAATTCCAGCAACAATATTTATTGGAAATGATCGAATTTTGGTATTATAGTTTTTTACTGCTTCATTGTATCGTGTTCGTTCTACCGATATTCTATTTTCAACTCCTTCGAGTTGTGTTTGTAATCCTAAAAAGTTTTGATTTGATTGAATTTGAGGGTATTGTTCTGTAATCATCATTAATCTTCCTAAGGCCTGAGTAAGTCCTTGTTGTTGTGCTTGATATTGTGCTAATTCTTCTGCATCATGAATATCTACAGTTATTTTTGTTGCACTTGCTCGTGCTTCTATAGTTTGTGTTAAAATCTCTTTTTCGCTATTGGCTGCAGCTTTTACAGTAGCAACTAGGTTTGGAACAAGATCAGATCGTTTTTGATATTGATTTTGAACATTTGACCATTTTTCTTGTACTGTTTCATCAAGAGGAATAAGAGAATTATAGCTTGAAGATATCCATAGTCCAATAAGGGTAATTATTCCAAGTATAGATAAAAGTGTTTTATTCATAAAAAATAGGGATTATATAGGGATATTTTATAGTGTTTTCTCGTATTGTTCAACGGCTTCTGTCCACTTTTCTAGCAGTGTACTGATTGATAGAATTGCAGTCTCTATTTCTTTTTGAGAATACTGTTGTGTTTTCTTTTTAAGATGAGATGTAATGGTTTCTATGGTATGTAATGCATGTGTTTCAAGTGGAATGTGTAGAAATTTTCCAGCATTGAGTACAGGTGTAAGTTCTGGAAGAATATTGTGAATTAATATATCTGCAGGAATATGTATACTTTCTTCTCGTAAATAAATAGATTTATTTCGAATATCAAATTCCATTTTTCTCCGTAAATGCGCATTTGATATCGTAATATTTTTAAAAACATCTTCTCCAAATAAAAGTATTGCTGTTGTTTTTATATCAAAAAATTGAAGAGAAAATACATCACTCGCGTTATGGACTTCATCTTTTGAAAGACAAATAAAAGGAATATTTTGCAGTATATTTTTTATTTTGGGGGTATGGAGTGTTGTAAGAATATCTTCTGTATTGTGCATTATTAAAACGAGGGTTTCTGTTTCATATTTTGGATAACTATATATGCTTACAATATGTTTATTAGTAATTTTTAATAATGTATTTTTTGCTTCTGAGAGAGAAATTTTTTTATTTTTTGTACATTTTTTATATACCCAATTTTTTATTTTTTGAAACATGTTATTTTTATAATAAAATTTTATCATTTGCTATGCTTACCATTTTCCACCAAATCCTCCTCCTCCAAAGCTTCCTCCACCAAATTGAGAAAAAGAGTATCCACTACTTATTCCGCCTCCGCTAGACCAGTTTCCAGAAGAAAATCCACCAGAATTATTTTTTTCTCCAGAGGAAAATAAAAAGAGAAAAAGAGAAAACAACCCAATATTTGTCACAATATAAGGCGTGAGAATAGTAAAGAGAATTCCGAGAGAAATAAGGAGAATAGCGTTGTTTTTTTTCTGTTTATTTTCTATTTCTGAAACAAAGAGTCCAGCAAAAAAAGAAAAAGCCAGAAGGAATAAAATAGCGATTTTATTAAATTCTTCTGAAGAATTTGGGGTATATTTTTGTATAATTTCTGCATCATTTTCTAAAAATTTTTGAATATCAATCAGTACATATTCAACACCTGTAGAATACTGTTTTTGTCTAAAATATTGTGGAAAATATGCTTCAGCAATACGCTGTAATTGTAAGTCTGGTAATACTCCTTCGAGTCCGTATCCTGTGAAAAATCTATAGGTATGATCTTCTTTTGCAATAAGTAAAAAGAGTCCAGTATCGAGTTGTTCATCTCCAATATTCCAACCGAAGTTTTTATCGGATAATAATTCTATTCCAAATTGAAAAATATCTAAATTTTCAGGGTTAATAGTTGTATCGTGTAGGGTGTTTATTGTAAGAATTGCAATTTGTGCTTTTGTATTTTTTTCAATTTCAAAAATTTTATTTTTAATATTATCTTCGTCTTGTGGTGTAAAAATATTTGCTAAGTCTGTAACTCTTTCAGAGGTATTATTTATAAGGTTTATTTTTGTTTCTGCATGGGTTGGTGTTTGTATGAAAAAAAAGAGCGAAAAAATAAGTATAATAAAACTATACGCTAACGCCATGTATATCGTTTTATTTATCAGATTCTTCATTAAAATACAGTAAAATAAAAGACATGAGTTCTGAAAATGTTGGGGCAGATGTGGTAGAACCATATACATCAAGATTTCGTATTGCTTTTCTTGGTCTATCAAATTTTACATAAATTAAATATTTTGGATTTTTTACAGGTGCAAATCCAATAAATCCAGTAATAGTATTTCCTTCTGCATCTTCTTCTTCAATATCTTCATATTGTCCATTTTTTCCAATAATCTGAGAAGTTCCAGTTTTTCCTGCGATATAAAATCCTCGAACTCGTCCATTTTTTGCAACTCCTCGTTCTGTTGAAGATATCAAAATCTCTTTCATATCATTAACCGTATCTTGTGAAAAAATACGAGTTTTATTTTTTTTAATTTTTTCAATTTCACCATTTACATGTCGTATTTCAGAAATAATGCGTGGTTCTACAAGATATCCTCCATTTGCAAGAGCAGACCATGCACGCACTACTTGAAGTGGTGTGGCAGAAACTCCTTGTCCAAATGATACGGTAAACTGTTTTGCAGTAGACCAATCTTTCCAATATGATAAACTTCCAGAAAGTTCTTCGGGGAGTTGTATATTGGTATATTCTCCAAATTTATACATTTTAAGAGCTTGATAGAGAAGTGCTTTCCCCATTTCTCTTGCAATAAATACCATTCCTACATTTGCAGATCGTTCTATGATATTTGCCATTGTTTGAACACCTTTGTATCGACTGTCTGCATTTCGAATAAAAAATTGTCCAACTTGAATTGGTTCTTTTTCAATGTAAGTAGTATCTTTATTTATTTCTCCTTCTTGAATTGCTGCAGCCATTATTAATGGTTTCATTACAGAACCTGGTTCAAAGATTTCCATAATGGTTTTATTTACATATGCACCAGGTCCCAATCTATTTTTGTATACATAAAATTCATTTTCTCCACCTCTTTTTTGAGCTTTTTCAAGATCTTCGTATGTTGAAAGTACAAAATTTTTATTTTCATCTTGTGTTTCAATTACTTGAGATTTATAGATTTTTTTATCAGTGATATCTTTTTCTGTAATTTGATGTCGTTCGTATACTTCTCCATATAGATTTGGGTTAAATCGTGGAGAGTTTGCCATCACTAAAATATCTCCATTTTGAGGATTCATTACTATTATTTGTCCTGCATCTGCTTTAAATTCTTCAACTTTTTCATCAAGAAGTTTTTCTGTATATTTTTGTAATGTTCTATCAAGAGTTAATACAACACTAGATCCATCAATAACTTTTTTATTTCCTTCATTTTTTTCAATTGTATTTCCTGATGAATCTCTTGAAGCGGATAAAAATCCATCTTGTCCTTTTAGCAGAAAATTCATACTACTTTCTACACCGTATCGTCCAATTCCTTTTGTATCAGCAAATCCAATTACTTGTGCTGCTAAATCTCCTTCTGGATAATACCGTACAGGGTCTTCTTGAAATCCTATACTTTGAAAAGGAGAGATAGATGAATTATTGAGTGCAATTTCATAGTACTCTTGTTGAAGTTTTTTTATTTTTTTTACTTCTTCTGGGAATACTCGTTGCATTACGGGAATAAATCCTCTTCTTTTTGAATGCAGTTTTGCAGCTATTTCTATTTCATTTCCTCCAAATACTTCTTTTAATGCTGTTGCAATACGCGACCGATTAGCATCTGTAAGTTCTACAAGATCTATATAGACATATTTTTTCTTAAATGAGACATAAAGATGTGGAATATTTTTAGCTTCAATATTTTCTAAAATTGTTGTATCTACATCGTTTACCCAGATGATTGTTTCTCTTTTATATAAAAATTCTGACAAAAGATTTTGTTCAAACTGTTGTTTTGCAGTGTTGTATAATGGGGCAATTTCAGCGAGTACTTTGTTCTTTTCCTCTGCTCCTTCTTCGTTGTTTTCATTGTCAGCATATACAATGGTAACGCTTCCTTTTGGGCATTTTGTGGTATCTTTTTTACACTCTTCATATCGTTGTGTTGTGTACAGAAGTTCCGTAAGCTCTTTGGCAACAATAGGGAAGTCTTTTTCACTTGCTCCATATGAGTTTCCATTTCCATCAACTCCAGATCGTGCATCAAAAAAAACAGTATACAGAGTTGTGTTAAGTGCAACAGGTGCAATATCTCCTGTTTTTATATCTGTCATGAAAATAGATCCTCGTCGAGCATTTATAGCATACGAAGTATTTCGCGAGTTATATGCTTTTTGTTGAAATTCTTCATGTCGTACAATTTGTAATTGGTATAATTTCCAGAGAACCAGAAAAAATCCAAATGCAAAAACACTTCCAAGAAAAATAAATCGTAAGAAGTTTGAAGAATATTTCGAATATGTTCGCTTTTGTTTAAATCCTCTATATTTTTTTCGTGGGATAAGTGCCGATTGTAATTTTTGAAATAACATTATTTCAGAAGGGGTAATATATTTTCGGGAGGTCGTCCAAGAACTGCAATTTCATTGTTTTTAATGCAAATAGGTCGTTCTATTCCTTTTGGAAATTGTGCTAATGCGTGAATAATTTCGGGAGCAGAAAGTGAAGAAAGTGTAATATTTTCTTCTTTCCAGAGTTTTTCTTTTGTTCGCACAATTTCTAAAACTTCTTTTGCGTTATCAGTATTTTTTCCTAATAAGGTGAGAACTGTGCGAATTTCTTCTGCATTTGGGGCGTCGGTAAGGTATTCTCGAATATGTGGTGTTATATTATGATCTAAGAGAATTTGTAGGGTTTCTCGGCTTTTCGAACATCTTGGATTGTGCCAGAGTGTATAAAGAGAGCTCATAGTATGAAAATAGAAAAATACAAAAACAAAAGGGGGTTCTTTTAGAGAAAAATTTTTTTATACCAATTTGTATGGCTATAATATCTTTTTATACAGAGAAAGAAAAGGATTGTAAAACTAAAACTTCCAATCGCAAGAAATGTTCCAGCAAGAATATCAGAAAAATAGTGAACTTGTACAAATATGCGAGAAAAAGCGACAAGCCCTGCAACAAGAAAAAGAAAAAATGTAATAATATATTTCTTCCATGCAGAAAGGGAAGAGATCAGTAAAAAATGAATCGAGAGTGCAAGAAATATGGCGGTCATTGCATGTCCACTGGGAAAACTTGATTCATGTGCATAGAGTGCAAATGGATTTTCTGGGCGTTCTCGATCAGTTATCCATTTTATAATAATTTTTACTGTTTGACTTCCCCCAACTCCAAAAAATAAAAAGAAGGCTTCGTATTTTTTTTTATTCCAAAGGAGGATAAAAAATAAAAGAAAAAACCATGAGAGAAAAATTTTCGGATCAAAAGAATGTGTTATTCCAATAAAAATAGTATTGAGTATATGAGAAGAATGGAGTGTGCTTATTCCATTATTTATTGCAGTATCAAGAGATAATATAAAAGAATATTGTGCTATAAAAATAGCATACCATAGGAAAATGAGTCCTAAAAGTGATGCGAAAAAAATTGATATATGAAGAGGAACCGAAATATTTTTTGTATATGTAGGGGTATTCATAAGGGGAAGGTATAATTTTTATTTAGCTTTTTTGTTGTAATCGTTCTTTTTCTTCTTTTTCAATTCGCTTTTCTTTTTCTTCTTTTGTTTCTGTTATAAAATTTGCATTTCCCATTTTTTCAAATAAATAGAGAGCTGTTACGGAAGAAAAAAGAAAGGAAATAAATGGAAAAATACTTTCATTAAGTGGGAGATTTTGAAACCCAAAGAATGAAGAAATATCATATATTGTGTAGTGTTGTCGTAATATATAAAAGAATATTCCGTATGTAAGAGTTGAAATAAAAGTTCCCTTTATAAATTGAACAATAGGGTATAGTTTTTTCCAAAATGTTCGTTCTTTTGGAGTTGCAAACAGTGCAAGCCCATAATAATACCCAAATATTCCAGAACAAAAGAGGTGAATAGGAAGAATAAAAAAGGATTGTGATATCACTTCTTTTACCATAATCATAGGAGTGTCATATGTATCTGCGAGCTGGAAGAGTGTATAGAAGTGAATAATACTTTCTGCAGCTGTAAATCCAAGAGCTGTTGCAAATGATAAATCAACAACATCATCAAGTGTTTCAAAAAAGTTTTTTCCAAATAGTCGCACTATAGTATTTTTCCCAAGTTCTATAATAATTCCAATACTGAGCAGAGTAAAGAAAAGATAATAGGGAGAAACAAGAGAAAAGAAAGAAAGGAGAGATTGTTCTATATTATGTTCTGCCATGAGTTTCCATAGTATTCCCAAAACGAATGTTATAGAAAAAGTAATCCAAAAAAAGAAGGATAGATTTTCTCTATGCGAGCGAGATATTATTATCGACCAAATAGAGACCATTGCGGTTGTTACCAGGAGTGCAATGCTGAAAGGAATGAGTTCTGGAAGTATTGTATTCATAAAAAATGAGAACAGTTATATTTTTTAGGCATGTATATCTTCTTCTTTTTTTTCTTCTGTATCTTTTTTATCTTCTCTCTTTATTTCAGGAGTTGCATTTTTTACTTCTTCTATTTCTTCTGTTGTATTGTTATCGAGGATTGTATTATTTTTTATCATTACAATATCTCCATTGAATAAGAAATTTCCTTTTTCATTTAGAATATATTGGTTTCTACGGAGTCCAGAAAGTACAGGAATTCCAAACCCTCTTTCTTCTGTCCCTATTTCAATTTCCTTTGTTTCTAATGTGTATAGTTTTTGTCCTTCATATTCTGCAATACATTTTTCTTGTGCTGTATCCTTTGATTTTTTACATCGTTTTCGTTGTAAAATCATTACACTTGGTGGATTTGCACTGGTTAAGACTTCTGATGGAATATAGATAGTCGGTTTTTGTTTTTTGAGTTTTATGCGTGCAGTTGCAAAAACATTTGCAGGAATTTTATCTGTATTTGGAATTAACACTTCTATTCTTACTCTTCTTGTTATTTTATCTGCTTCTGGATATATAGTCGAGATTTTTCCAACAAAGACTTTTGAAATTCCATCAATAGAAACTTCTGCTTTCATTCCTTTTCGTAGTAAAAAGCTTTCTTCGTGAGATACATCACTTACAAGTTTTAGTTCTGAATAGTCTGAAATAATTACAAGTGGAGTTCCAGGCGAAACAGTGTCTCCAGCGAATGCTAATACTTTACTTACTGTTCCGGTAATTCCAGAAGTTATTGTAAGTTTAGAGAGGCTTAAGGCTGCTTGGTCTAGCATAGATTGAGCAGCATCCATTTGGGCTATTGCTGTTTGAATAGCAAGGTCTCCTTGAATAGAGATAGATACTTTTTGTGATTTTGCAAATTCTACTGCATTTTTAGCATTATCTACTGCATTTTTAGATGCTTCAATTTCTGAATCTATAGCAATATCTGTAGTTCCTTTTGAGTTTTCTACTGCAATATCTTGAGATTTTTGTGAAAGTACTTCTGATTCACGAATAGTAATTGCAAGCTCTGCTGACGAAGTTTGTTGTTGTTGTTGAATAGTAAAATCTGCAATATTTTGTCGTATCGATTTAAGCGTTGCAGTTCGTTCTGTTAAAACTGATTGCATGTTTTTTACTTGTGTTTTTAATTCTGTGATTTTTGTTTCTGGAAATGAAAGAGATGAGATAGAAAGATCAAGCATTTTTTCAAGATCTCTCAGGTTGTTTTTTACCATTTCTGCTTTTTCTATTGTATTAGAAAGTATAGGAAGAAGGGTTTCATAATCTGTATCCGAATATTGTGCTTGTGAAAAGTTTGTAAAATATTTTTCTAAGTCTTGTATATCTTTTGTAAGAATTCTCCAATCTGTTTGCATTGTATTTATGAGATTTCCAGATTCTCCTTTTAATGATATTTCAAAAGAGTCATTACTATGCTCTCGAAACTCTGAAGCACCAATAAGAGAGTCGATAAAATCTAAATCATTTCGAAAAAGAATAAATGATGATTCTATAGCATTTGAAATAGAATCGGCAAATGTAATGTATGTTTGCGATGTGTTTTCTAAAATATTTTCCAGATTTTGTTCTGCAATTTCCAGATTTTTTTCTGCAATTTCAAGCCTTTTTTCACTACTTTCTTTTGTAGCTGAGTTCGAATTTTTTTTAAAATCTTTTGATTTCACAAGTCTTTCATATGCTATAGTTGCATTTTTGAGTGCAAGTTCTGCATTTTTAATTTGTAAATCTGCATCTTTTAGATTTTGTTGTGCCGATTTTTTTGCAAGCGTTACACTTTTTCTTGCGTTATCTAATGCAACTGCAGCAGATGAATATGATGCTCGTAAAAGGTTTGTTTGCGATTCTAGTGTGAGGAGAGTTGTTCCTTCAGAAACATTATCTCCTTCGTGTTTTAATACTTTTTGTACTGTTCCTGTTGCTTCTGAAGCAATTGTTATTTCATCTTTTGTTGTAATTGTTCCCGAAAGAGTAATGATTGGTTCAATAGATTTTTGTTGTGTTTTGATGATGCTAACGGCGGGGTATATGCTTTGTTGTTCTTCTGTTACTGGAGTTTGTTCTTTCTCTTCTTTGTTTAGAGATGTGCAACCAGAGAGTATTGCAAGAGAAGAGAATATACTACTATATGTGAGTATTTTTAGAGATTTCTTCATGGTAAAGTATGTAAAATGTAACGGCTATAAATTTAGTATTATTCAAGTATGATACTATCATTTATTATTATTATTGTCAGTTCGAATTTTTTTTGTAACATTAAACCCTAGGTATTTTCCAAGGAAAAGTCGTGTTTGTGCATCAAGTGCAGGAATTGACCCAAATCCGATTGTCATAATTGGTACGAGAAACCATTGAAAGATGATTCCAAAATATCTCCATAACGGGCTCCATTTTTTTTGTAAAAAGGTGATAGGGGTAGTTGGTTTTGGAAGTGTAAAAAGTGAAAGTAATATTGATATAAGTATTCCAATAGAGGTAATACTAAAGAAGAATGCAAGCATTTGAGATACTCCATCATCGTATCCATTTGCTGCAAATGATGGATTTAATATTCCAGGAATTGGGGTGGCAAGAGTGATAACAATTGCTCCAGTTGCCCAAAAAATATGTGCTTCCATCAATCGTAAAAAATGAATAAATGTTTCTATAAATGGAAGTTCTTTTCGTTTTTTCCACCATGCATCAATAACAAATGGAATATCTGATGCACCCCAAGCCCATCTTCTTATTTGTTTGTACTGTGCGACCATTGTAGTTTTCCAAGAAGTATGTAACACGGCATCTTGGTAAATTGGTACAAAAAGAGGTTCAACAAAGTAATCTCCATTAAAGTGAAAATATGACCTCCAATATTGGTGTCCATCTTCTACAATTGTATGTGTTGCCCAAAAATCCATTTCTTTTAGGGCTAAAAGCGGTTGTGCATGTGATGAAAAATTATGTAATCGGTGTGGGCGTGCACTTTCTACCATATGCCAAAACCCACCAGAAATAGCAATCATTCTGTTGAAAAGGGGGACATCCCATATGTTGTTAAAAAAGAGAGGGATAGGTTGATAGCTCGATTTTTGCCGATCTATAGATGCTGCAAAATGAAATGTTAAAACATTTAAATACTCAGGATCAAGACGATTATCTGCATCAAGTGTTGTTATTAGGTATTTTGAAATATCTTCTCCTTTTTCTTCTAAAATAGTACAAATTTTCTTTCCTGCGAATGTTATATTTCCCCCTTTTCCTTTTACTTCTCCTGGAATATTGGCAGGGTGTGCAAATGAATAAAATGCTGAAAATGTATCTGCGTATTCCTGCTCTAGTATTTTCGCAATTTCACTACTTTCTGGTTGCATTCGCTCTTCTGTTGCAAGTACTATAATAACTTTTTTCCTATCAAAATCACTATTTTTCACAGAATCAATGGTATCACGAAGAACAGTAATATCTTCTCCGCATGTTGCGATAAGAATAATATGTCGTATTGTTGAAGTATGAATAATATCGTTTTTTTCTTCAAGATATTTTCTAATTTTTGCATAATGAGACGGAAGTTCTGGACTTGCTAAATCCCATAATTGTAATTTTTTTGCAAAATCTTTTTTCTGTGTTTTTTTAAATTTAAAGTATGCAAAGAGAAGAAAAAAGATGTATTCTATTGTTCTGAAAAACCATAAAAATACAAATGCTGCCATAAAAAAGGCGACACTTGTTGGTGAATAAAATGCGAAAAGCATAGGAAGGAGAAGCACTGACCATGAAATAGTGGCTGGTATCATCTCTAAAAATCTGTATATTTTTGTTGGAGAACCTGTTGTTTTAATCATTTTTTACGCATAAAGAGTATAAGTTCCCCAAACACCTACAATAGCGAGTAGTGATATAATAATAAGTGCAAAAAGTACTCCAATTGCATATGAGTCTATCCATTTTGATTTTACCACTTGTCGAGATATTACAAAAAGGCTAATGATAGTTCCAACTGTAAATACAATAGCGATAATAAATAATATATCTGTAAAATTATATGTATTCCCAAGTATATTGTTCATATATAATGAAAAAAATAATATTTCAAAAATAGATACTTCTTTCAAAGTATCTACGCGTATCTATTTTTGAGTTAAACATATATTATGCATATGCTTTTTCAACGATTGCATTAAATGTTGCTGGTTCTTTTACTGCTAATTCAGAAAGCATTTTTCTGTTCACAATAATTTGTTTTTGTGCCAGTTTAAATGCAAATTCAGAATATCGTTTTCCTTGAGCTCGAAGAGCAGCAGAAATACGAATAATCCATAGTTGTCGAAATGTTCGTTTTTTTCGTTTTCGATCTCTGTATGAGTTTTGTCCAGATTTTGCAGCTGCATTAAGCGCAAGTCTGTATACATTTTTTCGTCCCCATTTAAACCCTTTTACCAGTTTAAATAATTTATTGTGTCGTGCTTTTCGTGCTACTGCATTAGTTACTCGCATTGTATTCTTTTCTTAAAATATAATTTAGTGAAGAGTGTATTTCTACACCATGTTAATCTTGTGTTTATGCAATCATAGATTTAACAGTTTTAGCATCTCCTTTTGCTAGTTGAATTGGAGCATTTCCCATTTTCTTTTGTCGGTCAGATTTTTGCATAAGAAGATGTCGTCTGCAAGATTTTTCCATAGTTACTGAAGAAATTTTTCCTTTACTTTTTTTAAATTTAAAGGTTTTTTTTACTCCTCCGTGTGTTCGTCGTTTTCCAGTTCTTCCAAGTTTTGTAGCCATAATAACAGGTTATAAATTACATATATTTATTACATTCTTTTGATTTCAGGCAGAACATATATTATTTTTCCTTTTTAGACAATGGTCTAAACTCTGTAACAATACTTCGTCCTTGGCTTTTTGGAGCAAATTCTTGCTTTGCAACCTCAGACAGCTTTTCAGCCATTTCTTCAATTCTTTTTAATCCAATTTCTGGATGGGTGAATTCTCGCCCTTTAAATTGGAGAATAACTTTTACAGAAGACCCTTTCTCAAGAAATTTTATTGCTTTGTTTATTCGTACTGAAAAATCATTATCTGATATACGAATTCCAAATTTAATTTCTTTTTGAGAGTGAGACTTTTGTGCCTTCTTTTGCTCTTTTTGCTCCTTCTTCTTTTGATATAAATATGCACCGAAGTCCATTATTTTACAAACAGGAGGTTTTGCAGTTGGCGATATTTCTACAAGGTCAAGATTTTTCCCTTTTGCAAGATATAAAGCTTTTCTTGTTTCAAATATCCCCATTTGCTCTCCTTCTTCATCGATGAGTCGAATTTCAGAAACTCTAATTTCGTCATTTTTTCGTACTCGACTTTTCCCCCCTGATTGTTTACTATTTTGTCTCAAAAGAAATGTAAAAATAAAAAGCTAGATTAGTATACACATGCACAAGAAGTAATGTCAATTTGAATTGCAATAGAAATTTATTATTAGAGATTTTCTCTTTTAAATGTTCCTTTATTGACGGCTCTCCAGTTTTTCGCACCACCTTTTTCATCGTATGGGTTCGATGAGCCATTCTTATATTCAAGTACTATTCCTGTTCCTTCAAATCCAAACGCATCTCTCATTCTGTGTTCAAGGTATCTTTGATACGACCAGTGAAGAAAGTCAAGTTTTGATCCTTGTATTTTAAAATGAGGAGGATTTATTCCAACTTGTGTCATATATTTTAGGCGAGGTTGTTTGTTTCGAAGTCCTGCTGGTGGATGAAGATTTGTAATTTCTTGAAGAAACGCATTGAGTTCTCCTGTAGAAAATTTTTGTGCTCGTTCTTTCATTATGTCATCAACCATTGGGAAAAACTTTAATAAATTTTTCTTTGTTTTGCTTGATGTAAACAGTACTGGAACCCATGGCATATATGGAATTTTTCGTGAAAGGTATCCGTAAAATCTTTTTTGAGATTCTTCTCCTTGTTCTCGTAGGTCCCATTTGTTTACAGCAATAATTACTCCTGTTTTTAAAAGCTTTAATTCCCCTATGAGTTTTTGATCAATTGCATTTACCCCAACTCCTGCATCAATTAAATACACAACAATATCGGCTTCTGCAATAGCTTTAAAACTTCTCATAACAGAAAATTTTTCAATAGGGTCGTCTACTCGCGATTTTCGTCGCACTCCAGCAGTATCAACGAGAGTGTATGTATTCTCACCAAGTGTAAACTCTACATCTTTTGTATCTCGTGTTGTTCCCTCTCTATCGGAAACAATACATGCTTGTTTTTTTAATAATCTATTAATCATAGAAGACTTTCCTGCATTTGGTCGTCCAAAAAAAGCAATTCGTGGAGGAGAGATATCGTCATCATCTCGTCGAAATCGTTTTCCGTACCCTTCTTTGTGAAGGTATGATTCAAGTCTTGCTTGTAGTTCTTTGATTCCTCGTCCTTGTGTACTACTTACAAAATGTAATGATTCTTCTTGTATTCCAAGATTAAAAATTTCTGGGTAATCCAGTTCATTTTTTCCATCATCAGCTTTTGTTCCAATTAAAAAAACAGGTTTTCCGTCTTCGACTTGTCGTAAAAACTGAGCAGCCATTTCATCGTTTCGAGTAAGGTCTTCTTGGGTGTTTACACAAAACAAAATAACATCTGCTTCGCTTGCAGCAATTCGTGCTTGTGTTTGTGTATCTTCTTCAATATCTCCTTCTGCTTCATCGAACTCAAGCCCTCCAGTGTCTACTAATAAATAATCAACTTTTGTACTTTCTACAAAAGAGGTTACAGGGTCTCGAGTCGTTCCGCTTTCATCTGCTTCTATTGCTTGTCTTTTTCCTACAAGTCTATTGAAAAGTGTAGATTTTCCAACATTTGGACGCCCTACAATTGCTACAATTGCTGCCATGAGTTCTTTTAAATTCTTTAAATTGTAAAAATTCTTTTTTTTTAGAATAATTCTATAATGAACTCTACCATACTTTTGCAGTATTTCACTATGAAATTTTATATTTTTGTTTTTGCATTATTTTAGATACTATGAATGTATAAAAAAAGTACTGTGTTTTATATTTTCTTGTATGAATTTTTGGAGAACATTACCGAAGCCAATTATTGGACTTTCTCCTATGGACGGGGTAACTGATGCTCCAACGCGACAAATGGCACAATATATTGCGTCTCCAGATGTGAGTATTACGGAATTTGTGAATGTGGAAGGGCTGGCAAGAGGTGCAACAAAAATGCTTGATGATTTTATTTATTTTGAAAATGAAACACCTATTGTTGCACAAATTTATGGAATTGAGCGAGAAAGTTTTTATAAAGTTGCATTTATTGCATGTTTTTTGGGGTTTGATGGGATTGATATAAATATGGGGTGTCCTGCAAAAAAAGTTGCATTGCGAGGTGCTGGATCTGGTTTAATAAAAGATCCGAGTCATGCGCAAAAGATTATTGAAATAACACGAAAGGCAATAAACGATTTTACAGATGGAAAAACATTGGAAGATGCAGAGGTGCGACCAAAGGTGATTATTGCTATTGAAGAGATGTATAAAAAATATCCGCATATGCAAAAACGATGCGAGCAGAATAGAAAAAATAAAAATTATATTCCTCTTTCTATAAAAACACGAATAGGGTTTGAAGAAGAAGCGGTAGAGAATTGGATTACCAGTATACTTACCGCAAAAGATGAAAATAATGAGCGTATTGTTATAGATGCAATACTGTTGCATGGAAGAACGATGAAGCAAAAATATTTAGGATATGCGAATTGGGATGCAATACAGCAGGCTGGGGAAATTATAAAGCACCTTTCTCCAGAAACTATACTATTGGGAAATGGAGATATTCAGTCTCAGAATCAAGCACAAGAATATGCAAAAAAATATGGAATTGATGGTGTGTTAATTGGGCGGGCAACATTTGGAAATCCGTGGATTTTTGATAAAAATGAAGAAAATTTGGAAATTACAGAACAAATGCGAAAAGACGCAGCACTTCGTCATTGTGAATTTTTTGAAGAAATTTTGCCTCAGCGAAAATTTTTTATTATGCGAAAGCATCTTGCATGGTATATGAAAGAGTTTTCTGGAAGTAGAGAGTTAAGAGGAAAGTTGATGCATGCAAATAGTTCGCAAGAGGTAAGAGAAATTTTTAATTCGTAATATATTTACATTATGCACGCAATTATTTTAGCAGGAGGGTTTGCCACACGACTATGGCCTCTTACAGAAAAAATAGCAAAACCACTTATTGAAGTTGCAGGAAAACCACTTATTTCATATATTGTGGAGTCTTTGCCAAAAGATATACATATTACCGTTTCAACAAATCGTGTTTTTGCGGAGGATTTTGAAAAATGGAAGCAGGAATATTTTTCTGAACGGTCGGATACAATTTCTATTTTTATAGAAGATAGCAAAGGGGAAACAGAAAAAAAGGGGGCATTGGCTGCAACGGCACTGTGTATTCAGGAAAAAAAGTTGTATGAAAAAAAAGAAGATATTTTATTGCTTGCAGGAGATAATTATTTTGGATTTAACTTCGCTGATTTTTTATCGCGTGCAAAAAATAATCCATTGCTTGCAGCATTTGATATTGAAGACAAAAACGAAGCCAAAAAATTTGGAGTTGTTGTTCCCAAAAATAAAACAGAGGTTTTAGAATTTGAAGAAAAGCCAGAAAATCCATCGTCTACACTTGTTTCGACTGGTGCATATTTTTTTCCAAATCATACATTAGAGCATATTGTTACATATTCAAAGGATCATGCCGATGATCTTGGAGGGATTTTTGAGTTTTGTATGAAAAAAAATATTTCTGTAGAGTATTTTTCTTTTGATGAAGAATGGTATGATATTGGAAGTTTTCCTTCGTTTATGTCTGCAAATAAATATTTTTTAGAAAAAGGGTTAAATAAAAATTATACAACAAAAAAAATTATTGCTTCGTGTGCAGAGCTTGATTCTTTTACAAAAGAATTTATACACAGTGCAGAAGAAGCGAATAATTTTTGTATAATTGGGAAAGGTGTTGTATTGAAAAATGTAAAAATGAGTAATTCTATCATTATGGATAATTGCTATCTTGAAAATGTAGATATTGCAAATTCTCTCGTGTGTAAAAATTCTATTGTGAGAGAAAGAGATTTTAATGCAAAAATCGTGAGAGAAAATACTGTAAGTGTTTAATATGCTCTCGCATACACAATTTTTGTAGTGGTTGTTTTTCCAGAAAAAATACATTTTGATTCAGAATTTTCTGGATTGCCTTGCTCATCTTTTTTGTTGTAGGCATAAGGAATACAACGAGCAGTAATTTTTAATTCTTTTAATAATTGTTCTCTTTCTTCGTTTATTTCTTTATCGGCATAACATATTACAAATCCCGCAGGAGAATTTTCTGAATTTTTTTCTAAAAAATGACTTTTTAAATCGTCAAGAGAAGAAATTTCTGTAATATTTTCTTTTTGAAATTTTTGTGCTTTTTCAAAAAGAGTGTTTTGCATTTCTTCCAAAATTTCTGGAATGCGTTCAATATCTTCAAATGAAACAAATTCTTTTTCGTTTGCGGGTCTATCTCTTCGTGAGAGCATAAACCCTCCTTTTTCAATATCTCGTTCTCCTAACGCAATTCGAAGAGGGATTCCTTTTCGTACCCAATCCCAGTTTTTTCCAGATTTTTCAGAAGAATCAATTTTCACAGAAATATCAATAGTATCACTTGAAAATGACAGTTCTTCTAGTCTGTTTTGAAGTGTTTTACACTTCTCTAGAACAGCAGTATCAGCATCAGGATTACTATTTTTTCTGGAAAGAAAAGGGAGAATAACAATGTGTTGTGGAGCAATTTTTGGAGGAAGAACAAGTCCATCATCATCGGAGTGTGTCATAATCAATCCTCCAATAAGACGAGTAGAAACTCCCCAAGAAGTCGTATATGCAAACTCTTCTGTTTCGTTTCGTGATTGAAATTTTATCTCTAAACTTTTTGCAAAATTTTGTCCTAAATAATGTGAAGTTCCTGCTTGTAATGCCTTTTTGTCCTGCATCATTGCTTCTACTGTGTAGGTATTTTCTGCTCCTGGAAATGTTTCTTCTGGAGTTTTTTCTCCTTCGAGTACTGGAATCGCTAAATAATTTTCCAGAAATTTCTTATATTCTTGTAGCATTATTTCCGTTTCTTCTCGTGCTTCTTGTTCTGTTTCGTGGGCAGTGTGTCCTTCTTGCCACAAAAATTCTGATGTTCGCAAAAACATTCGTGTTCGCATTTCCCATCGCATTACATTTGCCCATTGATTTATTTTTAACGGCAAATCTCGGTATGAGTGCACCCAATCAGAAAAACTTTTTCCAATAATCATTTCACTGGTAGGACGGATAATATATTCTTCTTCCAGTTTTCCAGCAGGAACCAGTGTTCCGTCTTGGTTTTCGAGTTTTGTGTGAGTGACTACCGCACATTCAGTTGCAAATCCTTCGATATGATCCGCTTCTTTTTGGAAAAAAGATTTTGGGATAAGCAGTGGAAAATATGCATTTTCGTGTCCTGTTTTTTTTATTCTCTCGTCTAAAACTTTCTGCATTGTTTCCCAAATTCCAAATCCCCACGGACGAATAACCATACATCCTCTCACTACAGAATTTTCTGCCATTTCTGCACCATTTATTACCGATTGGTACCACTCAGAAAAATTTTCTTCTCGTATTGGAGTGATAGCTGTTCGTACTTTTTTTGCGGTCATAATTTCATAATTTAAAAACATTTATAATTCATGAGGAATAGTACCATGCTCATATTTTTTTTTCATGGAAATT
>CAMZKZ010000022.1 GCA_947311645.1 uncultured Candidatus Altimarinota bacterium
AAATAATAATTCACAAAAAAAGAGAAATGCAGTATACTTTTCATAGAAAAGAAATTCTTGCCTATTTTTATTATGACTGAAGAAATACAACAATACGAACCTGTTATCGGACTTGAAATTCATGCACGATTAAAATCGAAAACAAAAATGTTTTGTGCATGTTCAAACGATACATGGAAAGCAGAACCAAACGAACATACATGTCCAGTGTGTATGGGGTTTCCTGGAAGCTTACCAACAATAAATAAGCAAGCTGTATATTTAGGGCGAAAAATGGGAATTGCACTTGGGTGCGAAGTAAAAAAGTTTTCTAAATTTGATAGAAAATCATATTTTTATCCAGACTTACCAGCAGGGTTTCAAACTTCTCAATTTGATGAACCTGTATGCGAACATGGAAAAGTACAAGTCGTTGTAGAAGGAGAAGCAAAAACATTTCGAATAAATCGTCTGCATTTAGAAAATGATGCAGGAAAATCAACGCATTCAGAAAATGCATCATTATTAGATTGGAATCGATCTGGGTCGCCTTTAGCAGAAATGGTTACAGAAGCAGATTTTCGTTCACCAAAAGATGTTTCAAGTTTTTTAAAAGAAATACAAAGAATTCTCCGATTTTTTGATATTTCTGATGCCGATATGGAAAAAGGAATGATGAGATGTGATGTAAATGTATCTATTCGTCCTGTAGGGCAAGAAAAATTTGGAACAAAGGTAGAAATGAAAAATATGAATTCGTTTCGAAATATTGAAAAAGCACTTGAATTTGAAATTACTCGACAAACAGCATTATGCAATGCAGGAAAAAAAGATGAAATTGTGCAAGAAACTCGAGGGTTTAATGCGGATACAGGAAAAACATTTTCTCAACGAACAAAAGAAGAAGCGATGGATTACCGATATTTTCCAGAACCAGATCTTCCACCATTAACCATTACTGATGAAGAAATAGAAGAAATTCGAAAAGAAATAACAGAACTTCCTTCGCAAAAAATTCTTCGATATTTAGACGCAGGAATTGGTATTGCAGAAGCCGATGCACTTGTAGGAGATAAACACTTAAATGAAGTATTGGAATATGTAACAGAAAAAACAGGAGACTTAAAGCGTACAAGTAATTGGATATTGGGTGCAGTAAGTAAATATTTAAATGATAATATAGAGTATTCTCTTGCAGATTTTAATGCTGACAATTTAGTTATTTTAATTCAATTGATTCAAAATAATAAAATTTCAAATAAGGTTGCGAACCAAATTTTTGAAGAAGTTATTTCAGAAAATAAAAATCCAGAACTCATTATAGAAGAAAAAGGGTTAGCACAAGAATCAGATACAGGTGCGATTGAAGCATTATGTGCAGAGGTTCTTGCAGAAAAGGCTGACCTTGTAGAGGCGTATAAATCTGGAAAAGATAAATTGTTTGGAGCATTTGTTGGACAAGTAATGAAAAAATCAAAAGGAAAAGCAAATCCACAAATGGTAAATGAAGTATTAAAAAAATTACTGCAACAGTAATAAAAACAATATGTAACAATAAAATGCATACACATAAGAGAAGTTTATACTTACAATAATGCACACCAATGAATACAAAAAAAAGTACATTATATCCTCTTCTTCAAAAATTTCTGCAATTTCAGGAAATTGGAACTGGAGTAACTGCAGCAAAAAGTAAAAGCACTCTCGAAAACTATACACGCTATTTAACAGTGTTTTACACATTTGTAAACGATGTTTTGGGAGTGCATTATGCAGAAGATCTGAATGTGTCTCATATAGACGATTTCAGACTTTTTTTAGCACGAAAAATAAGCAAAAAAACACAGAAACCACTTTCTTTACAAACACAGGGATATTATTTAATAGCCGTGCGGGCATTTTTAAAATTTTTACATACACGAGATATTGCGAGTCTTTCTGCAGAAAAAATAGAAGTACCCAAAAGTGGAGAACGCCATGTCGAATTTTTATCAAAAGAAGAAGTTGAAACACTGTTGTATCATGCACAAAAAACTCCAAAAACAGGAGCAAGAGATGCTGCAATTATTACTACACTTTTTTCTACCGGTTTGCGTGTTTCGGAACTATGCAATATAAACTATGAAAATATAAACATAGAAACTGGAGAATTTTATGTACAGGGAAAAGGAGCAAAATATAGAGTTGTATTTTTAAGTACACATGCACAACACGCTTTACGAGAATATAAAAAAAGGAGAGATGAGCAATTACAGCTTTCTGAAATAAATGAAAAGCCCGCACCACTCACTCCATTTTTTGCATCTATACGCGGAATGGGAAAAAGACTCGACAGAGGTGCAATTTCTAAAATTATTACAAATGCCGCTCTATATGCAGGAATTGTAAAAAAAGTAACTCCTCATGTATTGCGTCATTCGTTTGCAACGCATTTATTACAAAATGGTGCAGATCTTCGTTCTGTTCAATTATTACTGGGACATTCCAATATTTCTACCACTCAAATTTATACACATTTTACAAATCATCAGTTAAAAGAAGTGCATAAAAAGTTTTTATAAAAAATATATTTCTTCTCTTCTTCTCTATTTTCTCTATCTTCTCTTCTTCTTTTATTTCTTATATTTTCTTTCTTATATTTTATTTCTTATCTCTTATATCTTATATCTTATATCTTTGTTCTAAAACTTTCATCTTTTTTTCTAATGCTGAATTTATATCAATATCGCATGTCTGTGCAAGGAGTAGTCCTGTAATGAAAACATCTGCAAATTCGCTCGCTAAAGTGTCTTTAGAGTGTTTTTGTAACTTTTCCGCACGCTGATACCCCACACTAGCAAGAACTTCACCAGAAAGCTCTCCAACTTCTTCATTAATTTTTGTTATTTGGCTTAACATAAATTCATTTTTTGAAAAATTTGGAAAGTCTTTTTGTATGATACCGGTAAGGTCTTTTGTGTACTGAAGAAATTTTTTTGTAATGTACTGCCCTTGTGTTGTTTTCATCTCATGTAAAGTTATCGTATATTAAAGACTTCTTTCCATTCTTCTATTGTAGACTTTTGAAGATATATTTCCGCTTCTTTTGCTTGGAGTTCGTATTCTGTTAGTTTTTTTATTTGCGGTGTTTTAAATTGATGCTCACCGCTTTGTAACTTCCCTTTTATTTCTTTGTTTATTCTATCTTGGTATTGAGAAGTAATCATTCGTTTTTTTACTTTTTCGAGTGTTTCTTGTTTCTTTGTAAGAAAGAGAAGCTCTCTCTCTTTTTCAATAATATTCGCATTTGAAGCATTTATATTCGTCGTTTCTGTGTAAATGTAATAAAATAAAAAAATGATATAAAACATTAAGAGTAAAATATATATTTTTGATAATTTTGACATATATTTCCGTTTGTGTATTTTTTGTGCAGAATTCATTGATATAAATATATTATTGTTGCGTTACAAGAAATTTTTCTATTTCTGAAAGGAGTTCTGTATACGAAGCAGAGATAGATTCTGTTTGAATATTTTCTTTTTCTGAAAGGAGTGCTAAATGCGAATGGTCGTCGTTTGAATACGAGATGGTATCAAGTGAAGCTCCCAATGCTTTTTCTATAGCAGGAATAAATTTATTAAAATGTGCTGTTGATGCAATAATTCGTTGTTGAGCGTTTTTTGTATCTGTTTTTCGAGATACGCATACGGCAACCGCAGTATGTGGGTCTAGCAATATATTATGCTGAGCATGATAATACTGAATGGTTTCTTGCATTTCTTTTTCTGTACAAAAATCAGCAATAAAATATTTTTGTATTTCTTCTTTTATTGGTGCAGATATTTCAAATCGTTTTTCTGTTTGAAGGCTTTGAAAAAGGTCTGCTATTTCTTCTGAATGAGGAGAAAGCATATAGAGTAACCGTTCTATATTAGACGATTTTAAAATATCAATAGAAGGAGAATCTGTTTTTATAAGATTTTTTGTTGAAATATCATAGACTCCAGTGTTTATAAATTCTGTTAAAATATTGTTTTCATTTGATGCACAAATAAATTTTGAAATGGGTAAGCCCATTGTTTTTGCAATAAAAGCACCAAGAATATTTCCAAAGTTTCCAGAAGGAACACATACTTCAATTTCTTCTCCTATTGCTATTTTTTTTTCTTGTAATAAATCTGCATATGCCGAAAAGTAGTATCCAATTTGTGGAAGCAATCGCCCCCAGTTCATAGAATTTCCTGCTGCAAATTTTGTTGTATAGTGTTCTTGAATTTTTTGTGTAAATTCAGGGTCTGTAAACACTCGTTTTGTTGCATTTTGGCAAAAATCAAAATCACCATCAATTCCCAACACTTTTACATTTGCATCTGTTACCGATTGCATTTGTTTTTTTTGTAAATCACTTACTCCATCTTTTGGGTAAATAATAAATACAGACATATTTTTTATTCGCTTAAACCCTTCAATAGCTGCAATACCAGTGTCTCCAGAAGTTGCAGTTACAATACAAAATTTTTGTTTTGGATCTGTAGCACTTGCTGCAAAAAAATGAGGAGTAAGCTGTAACCCCATATCTTTAAAACTTGCTGTTGGCCCATGAAAGAGTTCTAAAAGATACCGTTTTTCATCAAGAGGAGAAAGTGGGCATATTTTTTCTGAAGTAAATTCTGTATATGCATTTTCTATCATCTCGATGAGTTGTTCATCAGAAAGAGAGAGTTCAAATTTTTGTAAAAGCAAAAAGAGTCGTTCTTGATACGAAAGATTTTGTAAAAGCTGAATTTCTTCCAGTGTAATATGTGGAAATTCTTTTGGTAAAAATAATCCACCATCTGGAGCAAGTCCCATTTGAACAACATCTAAAAAAGTTTCTTGTGGATTTGAATATCCTCGAGTGCTTATAAAAGTCATATTATTTATGGTTAGGAAGTGCAAATGAAATAATTTCTAAAAATCTATGAATAGAAAGTCCTTTGTATTGAGATATTTCTCCTGGAATAATAATATCTGCAAGTGCTCTATACTGATTTTTTCTATCACTTAAGAGTTGAGGATAACATCGTCGTACAGCATCTATTGTATCATTTTCATTTTTTTGTGAAAAAGAATTTCCCCAATATACAGACTTTGGTTCTTTAAAAAAAAGCTCTTTCATTTTTTCAAGTTGGTCTTGTTCTATATCGAGCAAGATTAATAAAAAATTATCTTTTAAATACTGTTTAGTTTCTTCCGAAAGGTAAATAACACTTCCTGTAGTATCTAAAACAAAGTTTTTTTGAGAATGTATATACTCTGTCTTATGTGTATATTTTTCTTCAAGAGCAAGGTATCGCTTCGATCGTTTTTCATATCGTTCATCAAATGGGTATCCCATCCATGCCGCCATTTCTGCCATAGATGATAACTGTAATTCTTCTTCAATTTTATCATCGACATGAACATAGTTGAAGTCTTGAATTTGATGCAATTCATCAGAACGAAAACTTTTTCCAGTATTAGACATTCCAATAAACGCAATTTTCAAAGTATTATTGTTTAATTTTTCTTGAAATTCTTGTTTTGTGAGCATCATATACAATACTTAAAAATTTATCATAAGAATAGTATCATATTTTTTTCTATTGGAAAAATAAAGCGTATATACCAAAAAAGAGAAGAGACAAATGCCTCTTCTCTTTTTTTTTAGAGAAAACTTTTTAGAGAAAATTAAATTAACAATAATTTAAAAGCAGTAACAGTTGCTCCTTTTTCTGCACATAATTTTTCAATAGTAAGCGAAGTATCTTTTACAAAGTCTTGAGAAAGAAGTGCTTGTTCTTTATCAAAAGAAGTATTGTCTTTAATAAATCGTTCGATTTTTCCTGGAAGAATTTTCCCTAAAATAGCTTCTGGTTTTCCTTCTGCAAGAAGTTCTTCTCGCATTTCTGCTTCAATTTCTTTTAGGATTTCATCTGTAATTTGAGATTGAGACACAAATTTTGGAATGTTGAATAGTGGTTTTCCAAGTCGTTCTCGTTCAATATTTTCTTCTTTTACAGCAGCAATTCGTCCTGCAGTTTCTTCGTCTGCTTTTGCAGAATCAATATCTTTATACGAAATAACACTTGGTTTCATACCAACAATATGCATTGCAATATCTTTTGCTAAGGCTTCATCTCCACCGGTAAGTGCAACAAGAGCCGTAGTTTTTCTATCAGAATGAATATATCCACTTACAATATCTCCTTCTAAAATTCCTAAATCTCGAAGAACGATATTTTCTCCAAGTTGTGTCATTTTTTCCGCTTTCTTTGCTTCAAACAATGCTTTACCAGCATCAATTCCTTCAGCATTTACTGCATCTAAAATTTCATTTGCAAATGCTGCAAAGTTTTCGTTTCGTCCAACAAAATCTGTTTCACATAAAAGTTCGATGTATGCACTTCCAGAAAATAGAGCAGTTCCTTCTGCTGTTTCTCTATCAGATTTTTTTGCAGCTTTTGCCGATCCTTTTTCTTTTAAGATTGCAATTGCTTGTTCTTCGTTTCCTTCTGCTTCAACAAGTGCTTTTTTACATTCCATCATTGAAACTCCTGTTTTTTTTCGTAATGCCATTACTGACTGAGCGCTAATATTTGCCATAAATTTTTTTTTATATAAAATGATAATTCCTTTGTATTTTACATAAACACACACGAATCTTCAAATTTTTTTATTTCTTTCCAAAAATCAGGTTTTTCTTTCATTTCTTTTTCTACTTTTCGCGTCGCATGCAACACAGAGGTATGGTCTCGTCCAGAGAAAAAGTCTCCAATTGATTGAAGTGATGAATGCATGTGTTTTTTTATTAAAAACATTGCAACTTGTCGTGGTCGCATAAATACTCGAGATCGTTTTTGTCCTATTACTTCTTCATATTCTGTATGATAATACTCACACACTGCATGCACAATATCTTCCATTGTTTTAATTTTATGCTGTTCTATAGCAGGAGGAGCAATACTTCCCCCCATTATATTTTGTTTAATATCGGCATGAGTATTCAGTTTTTGTAGCATTTTTGAAACAGATTCTATTGTGGGAGTATTTCCCGTAAGTTCAATTACAGCTTTTACTTGTAAGATAATTCCTTTCAGTTCTCGTATTGAGCTTTGAATATTATATGCAATAAAATTTAAAATATCGTCTGCAATTAAAACATTTGCTTCTAAACATTTTACTTTTGCAATAGCAAGTCGTGTTTCAAAATCTGGAAATTGTAAATCGGCAATCATTCCCATAGAAAACCTACTTTTTAATCGGTCTTCGGTCAGTTCAAGTTCTGCAGGTGGTCTATCAGAAGAAAAAATCATTTGTTTCTTCCCATTATACAAATCATTAAAAAGATGAAAAAATATTTCTTGTGTTCTATCTTTTCCTGCTAAAAATTGAATATCATCTAAAATAAAAACATCAACAAGTCTATATTTTTTTCGTACATGTTCCATTTTCCGTTTTTGAATTGCTTCAACAACTTCGGCAATAAAATTTTCGGTTGTAAGATATACCACCAGTTTATTTGGAAATTTTCGTAAAATTTCATTTGCAATAGCTTGTAATAAATGAGTTTTTCCAAGTCCTACTGTTCCGTATAAAAAAAGCGGGTTATATGCACCTCCTGGCTTTGTAGCAACCGCTTGTGATGCAGCATGGGCAAGTTGTGTTTCTTCTCCCACAACAAAATTACGAAGGCTAAAACTTTGGTCTAGCATTTTAGAAACGAATGTTTCTTTTCCTTTTTTTATTTGAACAGAAGATTGTTTTGGTAATTTTCGCACCGTATGATTTTTATCATCAGATGAATTTTTGTTTGTATTTCCAGAGATATGCAAAAAGAGTTTTTTCATATCTACCGTATTATTTTTATTTTCGTTTTCGAGGCTTCCATCTACCACAACCGTAACAGTAGACATGTTTACATCTTTTATTTTAAACAGTTGTAAAATTTCATCTTTATGTTTTATAATAAATTCTTTATAAAACTCTCGAGAGGTTGCAATGGTTACCGTATTGTTTTCCACAGATTGAAGTGTACTGTGTAAAAACCATGTCATAACCTTACCCTTTGAAATAGATTTCGATAGGTCTAGAAGTATTTCTTCCCATAATGGTAGTAAATCAGGCATTCTTTGCTATTAATGAAGTAATATATCTTTGTGTATTCCTCTTTATAAGGATCTTTAGATTACAACTCTTTTTTTATAAAATCAAGTAAATTGTGGAAAAAATGTGCAAAACATGTGAAAAAGTTATTCACACTCTGTGTATAACTCTATATCTTTTTCACATGGAGTGGTACAGTATTTTTATACCACTGTATACTAAAAAAAACAAAATGAGAATACGAAATGGGAATCATCGGGCAATTGGAGATGTTGGAGAAGAAAGTGCTATAGCATTTTTGGAAAAAGAAGGATATGAAGTGCTTCAGCACAATTTTTGTGTGCGTGGTGGAGAAATAGATATTATTGCAAAAGATGGAGATGTATATGTATTTGTAGAGGTAAAAACACGGCATAATGCATTGTTTGGAACACCAGAAGAAAGTATTTCGCCTAGAAAATTACGATGTATTCAGCGGGCTATTTCATTATATTTTCAGCAAAAATATTTATCTGAATTTGATACTGATTTTAGAATTGATCTCATAGCAATTGAAGTATCTGTTGTGAATGGGGTGCGTGTTGAAGAAATACGACACTATAAAAATGCATTTCTTTTTGATGATTTTTAAGAAGTTTTCATGATTTCTTTTAAAAAAAATCACCCATTTCTCGTATACCCAAAAAAGCCCTTCACTCGAAAGTGAAAGGCTTTAAAAGGTTCAATGCGATTTATAGAAAAACGAAAGAAGTAAAACTTAGTTATACAAACTAAAAATTAGTTAGAAACAGTGTTTAAGATGTATGTAGTAGTTTCATCAGATTCACCGAAGTCAATCCATTGAACGAACGCCCCATTTGGAGTTCCCTCAGCACTATTTCCTGCATCTTC
>CAMZKZ010000023.1 GCA_947311645.1 uncultured Candidatus Altimarinota bacterium
AAAAAATAGTTTATAATAAATAAAAAATGAGTATAGGGAGAAAGTGTGGTGTGAGTGAATAAAAAAATAAAAGGGCGACCACAAGGGTACGCCCCTACAGAGCAAACAGAGTGGTACAATTTTTTTGTACTGCTCTGTTTTTTTTGGTAAAAATACGCTTCATTATTATAAATTGTTGATGATTTTTTTTTATTCCTTTATATTAGTATTAATTATGTATATTTATTTGGTTTATATTTTATGACTGAGATCTTTGCCGCTATTGTTGGAGCATTTATTGGAGCATTTATAAGTTATTTTATAGAAAGTAGACGAATAAAAAAACAAAAAACAATTGAATATATGCCAAATCTTTTTAGAGATTTTGGAGAAGATAATGAATGTTATTTTTTAGCAAAATCAACAATGAATAAAGTGAATCAAGGGGAGATTACAAAATATGCAGATATTGAGTTAGATGCTAGGCGAAATATATCTGATTTTTTAAATCTTTTAGAGTTTTTTTCAGTAGGAATAGCAGAAGGTGTATATGATGAAAGTATTGTAATTAAAGCATATGGAAATGCCTTTGTGAAAATATATAAACAATCTGTAAACACAATTAACTTAATTAAATCTGAATATATTATTTCTAATGATGTTCACTCTCGTTCAGTTTATAAAGAGTTTCGTTTTCAGGCATTAAAAATTGAAAAACAATTAGAAAAAAAGAGTGATTAAATTAATAATCACTCTTTTTTATATCTGTAATAAAAAGTCTTAATTTTCCCAAGCTAAATCAACACCGTCAAAAAGTAAAATTGTTTTCATATAAAAATTAATAAAATATTAAGAAAAAAGTATCTATATACTCCATAAAAAATGATGCATAGTCAATGCTTTTTTTGTCTAAACTATAGGAGTAATAGGTTATTTAGAATTTGATATATTAAAAAATTTATGGAAAGAGTCGTATAAACAAAAACAATAAAATAAAATTTAATATTTACAGAAAAAAATAAAAGAGTAATATAATACAAATATATTTTTTATATTTATAATATTATTTTATTCTTTTATACCCATGGGAACAAAAGCACCTTTCGAGAATTATTTAGAAATTGTGTCTGAGAGTGCAAAAATTTTAGATTTATCAGATACGGTTATAGAGAAATTAAAAACTCCAAATAAAATTCATGAATATGAAATAAAAATTTCAACGGGGAAAACCTTTAATGCCTATCGGGTTCAATTTAATAATGCACGGGGGCCATATAAAGGTGGAATTCGGTTTCATCCAGAAGCAGATATCGAAGAAGTAAAAGCATTGGCTGCTTTAATGGCAATTAAATGTGCTGTTGTTAATATTCCTCTTGGTGGAGGAAAAGGGGGAGTACAGTGTAACCCAAAAGAATTAACACAAGATGAAATTCAAGAAGTATCTCGTGCATGGATACAAAAAATGGAAGCATTTATTGGCCCACGGCAAGATATTCCTGCTCCAGATGTGTATACAAACCCTCAAATAATGGGGTATATGCTTGATGAATATGAAAAAATTAAAGGAAAAAGCTTACCAGGAGTTATTACTGGAAAACCACTTGAACTTGGTGGATCGGCTGGTCGAGGTGCTGCAACGGCTCAAGGAGGAGTATATATTTTACTTGATTATATTGAAAAAATTGGGAAAAAACCTGAAGATTTAACAGTTGCGGTGCAAGGATTTGGAAATGCAGGGTATCATGCAGCACAAATTTTACATTCTCACGGATTTAAAATTATAGCTGTTTCAGATTCAAAAGGAGGAATTTATGATAAAAAAGGAATGAATCCTGAAAATATTTTTGCAGGAAAAAAACAATTTGGAAGTATTCAAGCTGCATTACAAGCAAAACTTGATGGAAAAATTTGTGCAGAGTCTACATGTTGTAATCCAGAAGTTATTACAAATGCAGAACTTCTTGAAATTGAATGCGATATTTTAATTCCTTCGGCTCTTGATGGTGTGCTTACTGTGGAAAATGCAGAAAATGTAAAGGCTTCTATTATTCTTGAGCTTGCAAATGGTCCACTTACTCCAGAGGCAGATACAATTTTTGAAAAAAATAATATTGTTGTGATTCCAGATGTATTGGCAAATGCAGGAGGGGTAACGGTTTCATATTTTGAATTGGTACAAAATATTCAAAATTTTTATTGGACAGAGTCTGAGGTACAAGTACGATTGAAAAAAATAATGCTTGATGCATTTTCTGATATTCTTGCATTTTCGGAAGAAAAAAATATAACACTTCGAAAAGCAGCATTTGTATTAGCAGTTCAACGAATTGTGCGTGCTATGGAATTACGAGGTCAAATCTAGTATTAAGATAGTAGAAGATACTAGAAATAGTAGAAGATACTAGAAATATAAAAAATAAAAAAAATAAAAGAGAGATAAAAATTTTAACTTTTTATCTCTCTTTGTTAAAGAATAAGATTCTACTTTCTATGAATTTATGAAATATTTGAAAGCATTTTATCAATAAAAAATTCTATTACTCCTCTTATATCATCGTTACTCATATATTTTCCATTGTTGAGTGCAAATGCTAAATAATAAAAATTATTATTTTCAAGCGTTGCAAGTGTTTCAATATTTGTTAATTCTTGATAATCACTATTGGTATTTGTTGAAATGATATGAGATGTGTCTGCAGTAATAGCATTGCTATCAAGTATAAAAATATGGTTGAGCGATGGTACACTTCCTGCACCGTATACTCTTTTGACATATGCAGTATATCCGCTATATTCAATAACAAGTTCATCTACTACTCCATTTCCATCGGCTCCAAGATTTCCACTAATAAAAAAGTTTTTAAATCCATCTCCTACTGTTGCACTCAAAATGAAAATATTATTTTGCAAGAAGGTGAAATATTTCCCATTTGTTCCAAATGCAGTTTCATCAGTAATAATTTGCGAATCAGTATAGGCAATAGGATTTTTTGTATCGGTTCCAATATAATTTCCTTGATCATAAATATTATCTCCTCCATCGAAAATGAATGTAGCCGTTGCACCGTAGTCAAGAGTAAGAGGGTAGAGATCTGGTATCCAGTCTGTTAATTCACTTGCATTGAGAGTAAAGTTATTCAATATATCCGAAAGAGAAAGACTGCTGGCAACTTGAAGAGAAAGGCTATTTCCTTGCCATGTTTCTCCATCATTTACTCCTGTAATAGTTGAAATTGCATCACTATTTCCACTTGTTACATTTAAAATTGCTTCTTCGTTATTCAGAATTTCAAATGAATTGAGTGTTACTCCGTTTGACAGTGCAAATGTTGTAAGAGAATTAAGCCCTGTTCCGGTAATTCGTATATCTGCAGTTGTATTATATGGTAAGAAATTAGGATATACATTGTATAAATATGGAAGCATTGGCTGTGCACTATCTTCATCATTATCTAGTATTTTCCATACTGAGTCGTCACAAATATATGAATAGGTATCACTTGTATTATGATACATTCGTCCAGAATTTTCCGCATCACAGAGTGGTGGAGATGCAAGGTTTTCCATTCTAAAATTAATTATTTCATTTCCTCCAAAATCAATATTGTCTGAAAAAATAAAAGCATCGCTATCAGCATTCCATTCTATAAAATGAGCAAGATCTTCTCCAAAATATAATTTCGTATTTCCTTGTGCATCATTTTGTAGGATATTTTCAGAAATATCATTTTCTATTATTATAATATCTCCAGTATTTGCATGTGTTTGTGCAGGAAATACAAAAAGAAATATTGAAAAAAATAATCCAAGAAGAGAAAGCCGTTGAAAAGTGGGTGTATAGTTCATTCTAAAAATTTTATATGTGTAGTGTTCTGCTGTGAATTAATATGTCATCTTTATGTTTTTTGCTCCAATCCACCGTGCAAAAGCGGTATCAAATACGATTTGAGAGTTTGAATTGATTGTAGAGGTATAAATAATAGTGCTATTTATTGCATAAAATACAACATTATTTTTTCGAATAATTTTAAATGTATCGTTAATATTGTATGATCCATATGAAAATTTCAATGCATCGTTTTCATAAATATCTAATACTGTATCTTTAAAGTAAAATGCATAATCTGGTGTTCTTTGTGATACATCAGGATCCGTTGCATCTACTCCAATAAATGCATAGCCTCCGCTTGTTTCTCCGTCAATATAACTTGGTGTAAAACTGAGTGTAAAATCGGTATCTGCTGGAACAGTTCCAAAACTTCCTCCTTGGTCAAAACTCCAACTTCCGTTATCGATAGGATAAATACTTCCTTCTGCGGTAATAACATCTACAGTTCGTTCCCATAGTGTTTCTACTGTTCCAGGAATAATATCAATAGTAGAAAACATTTGCATGATACCTACTCCATTTTGAGGCCATTGAGTATTTGCTGTACCTGCATTGTTAATAATAAAATCATAGCTTCCATCAAGAGTTGTAGCATTTGGAGTAATATCTACTGTTATTTCAGATGGTGAAATAAGTACAAAATTTGAAAGCGTTCCTTGAAATCCTGGAATAATTAATTCTGATTGTGGAGAAAATCCATTTCCAAGAATAGTAACATTTGTTGTTTCAGTAATTTCAATTGAATTTGGATTCACAGATTCTATAAATGGAATAACTGTAGAAACAGTTTCTTCATCTATTTGTTTCCATCGGCTTCCATCGCAGACATATGAATATTTTGTATCGGTATTGTAATACAGACGCCCTGAGTTGGTTGTATCACATGGTGGAGTATTGAGGGTTGCAATATGTTCGAGTCGCATATTGATTGCTTGATTTCCTGCAAAATCAATATTATTTGAAAAAATAAAAGCATCGCTATCAGCATTCCATTCTATGAAATGAGAGAGAGAATCTCCAAAGTATAGTGTTGTATTTCCGTTTGGATCAGATGAAAGAATATTCGTTTCAGAGGCTTCTCCTTCATATACAATAGTATCTGCATATGTAGTTGGTGTATGAAGAGAACTGCTTAAAAAGAAGAAACTGCTTACTGCTCCTATTGCGAGATATGAGAGGTGTGAGAGAAAAGTATGTGTTTTCATAGTATATGTGTTTATATTGATTATATTTTTATTATCGTAAAATATATTATTGAGTTGTATAGTGAACAGTAATATCTCCAATTTTTACTTGATTGTTCTGTTGTGAAAAGGCTTTAAATGTAATGTATACATATTCTCCTGCCTGAGGAGCAAATACACTATTAAGTGTTGTATCTGTTGTTGTTGTCCATGCACTACTTGTAAGGTTTTGTGCAGAGCTTGCAATATTTCCTTGTGCATCTTTTAGTTCGATATTTACTGCAGAATCTGCGACTGTTCCATCTGTTTGATATGAAAAAGTATACCCTTCAAAAGAAGTAAAGTTTTCTGGAAGTAAGACTTTAAATTGTAAATCTATATCTTGCAGAGTGTTTTGTTTCGAATATATTTTGTAAAAATGGTGTGGGTTTTCTACTCCTTGTTCTCGAGATGTATAGACATTTATTGCATTATCCGTACCATCAAGGCTTACAACACCTGTTCCAATTTCAACTGCTTGTGTTATGTGTGTTGGTGCAGAAAGAGTATCAATATTCGTTTTTAATGCATCAATATTATTCGCATTTTCTGTTACAACTGTTTGTATTCCTGCGAGAGCAATATCAAGTTCTGTAATTGCATTTGTTAAACTCTTTCCAAATGTAATATATTTCGCTCCTGTAAAATCTCCATTTCCAACAAGAGTTGAAACCGTATTTATTGCATTTTCTGTTGCAGTAACTCGACCTTCAAGGTTCGAAATATCATTTGCATTTTTTACAATAGCAGCAGCATTGTTTATAATATCTTGTTGTGCTTGTGTAATATCAGTAGCATTTGACAAAATATCTTGTGCGTTTTGAAGAATATCTCCTTCTGCAGTTGTAAGTTGTGTTTCCAGAGCATTTGTTTTGTTTTCAAGGTTTGTAACCTTTGTTTGAAGAGCTGTAATATCTGAGCTATTATTAAGAATATCCTGTTGAGCCTGTGTAATAAGTGTATTCTGTGCAAGAATCGCCGTTGCATTTGTTATAATATCTTTTTGTGCTTGTGTAATATCAGTAGCATTTGACAAAATATCTTGTGCATTTTTAACAATATTATCTTCTGCGGTAGAAAGTGTATTTGTAATGCTATTTATCGCCGTTGCATTTGTAAGAATATTCGTTGTATTGTTTTCTATCTCTGCTTTGAGGTTTGCAATATCAGTTTGAAGATTTGTAATATCTGTTGTATGGGTTGCTATTGCATTTTGCAGATTTGTAATTTCTGCATCATAATTTGTTGTATTTTCACTTGTTGTACCAATCAGTGTTCTGAGTTCGGCAATTTCGTTTTCAAGATTTGTAATATCTTGTTCGTGTGCTGTAATTTTTGCTATATTTTCCGCAATATCAGTACTATTTTTTATAATTTTACTTTCGGCAACAAGTGTTCTATTTTCTAAATCTGTAATTTTCTGTGCATTTTGCACAATATTTAATGTGTTTCCTTCTATGTTTTCACTATTTGTTGTAATGTCTTGTGTATTTTTAAGAATATCAGCTTGCGACTGTGTAATAAGATTATAGTTTTTTAGAATATCTCCTGCATTCGTAATAATATCAGCTTGTGCAGTTGTTATTTTATCGGTGTTTTGTGTGATTTTTGCTGCATTATTTACAATGTATTGTTCTGCTTGTGTAAGCTTTGTATTAAGTGCTGCAATATCATTTGTATTGAGAAGGATATCTTGAACATTTTTTAGAATATCTGCGGTATTTATATCTATTTTTCTTGCATTTGTAAGAATTTCTGCTTGTGCAGTGGTAAGTAAGTTTTTATTTGTAAGAATTTCTTCTGCATTTTTTATAATATTTTGTTCTGCTGTTGTAAGTGTTGTTTTTATAGTAGAAATATCTGCCGTATTCTGAGTTATAGTATTTTTATTTGTAAGAATTTCTTCTGCATTTTTTACAATATTTTGCTCTGCTGTTGTAAGTATTGTTTTTATATCAATAGTATCATTTAGGTTTTTTAGAATATCGCTCGCATTTTTTACAATATCTGTTTGCGATTGTGTTACAATATTTTGTAATGATGCAACATCTACGCCATCAACAAGTCCTGAAAGGGTAATGTCTCCAGAAACAAAAATATCATCGCTTAATGAAAATTGTTCCTCTGCTCTGCTCCATGTGAGTGTTTCGGCTAATAAACCTCCAAACTGAAGAGAAAGGTCGTTTTCTGTATTTTCATTATTTGGGTCAATAATGAATGATGGAGCATTTTGTAGTGTTGTAAGATTTTGCACATGTGTATTTAATTCAGGAATATTTACTCCATTTATAAGTCCTGTTGTGGTGATATCTCCTGCAATATTTACACTTGTATCAAAATTAAATGTTTGTGTTGTGAGATCATATGCAATTTTTTTGTTGAGTTCTGCATCTAACGAATTTCCAAATTGCAATGAAATAGCTGATACATTATTTGCTTCATTTCCTGCTGTGTTATTTGTATCGAGTATAAAGTTTGCATCTGATGCTCCTTGTGCAGTTTCTGCACTGTCTGCATTTTTTGAAGTGTATGAGTGAATAGCATATGGCACAGAAGCAATAAGCTTTCTATCATTTGTATCGGCACCATTGTCTCCATTTATATCAATAAGTTGATATGCAGAATCGTCTTCTTCGCTTTTTTTAATTTCAACTTGTAAATATTTAAATTCTGTAAATTGAAGATTTGATAAGCTTGTATTTTCTCCAAGAACAACAGAGAAGTGTCCAAGATCATTAAAGACAAGAGGTGTAACTTCTGTCCATCCTGAAAATCCAAGTCCTTCAGGGTTTATTGTTCCATCAGAAAGTACAGAGCTATCGGTAAAATCTGAATTATTCCAGAACGAAAACCGTGCAACATAGCTTCCTTCTAATTTTTCTCCTGTTGATGAAAGAATTCTTCCTTCATATATTAAATTACTTGGAATATTTTCAAAATTTTGAGCAGGTGTTTCTGCAAAAGCAGGTGTTGCTATCATTACAGTTGCAATAAGTATTGCCCCGATTCGTGTTTTTGTATTTAAAATCATTTTGTTTTTTTATAAAAGATTGTATGCAGAATTGCTTGGAATATCATACCGAGTAAGAATAATATAAGAAGAAATGCATATTGGCTAAAAGAAGATATAGTACAGAGGAAGTTTGATTGTGTATTTTGTGTATTGTCCTGTGTATATGTTGCTGTATTGGAAGGTTGTGCACTATTTTCTGCTGCCTTGTGAAGTGGTGATATATCATTGGTCGAAAATATCATGGTATCCATATATGCAATATCTGCTATTTCATGCTGTATTCTATTTTCTTCTTGATACTCTTCTTGAATATTTTTTTGAATATCTTCTGTATGTAGTCTCTGTTCTGTAGTTTTCGTTATTTGGCTGTTTTCATCATATTCACTTTGTGGTGTAATTTGTGGTGTGTAAATAGGGTAGTGGGTTGGAGGTGGAAGTGGAGTTGTTGTGGGAATATTTATTGCTGTGTTGTGTAGTTCTTCACTCTTTTCATTGTTATTTTCTTCTGTTGTTTCTGTTTGTGTATTGTCTTCTTCGTTGTTTTCATTAGTACTTTCTTCATTAGTACTCTCTTCATCTTCTAATGATGTGTTATTTGTACGGTCTTGTAACTCTTGTATGATAAGTGGGTTACTTCCACCACTACCGCTTGTACTTGTACTTGTATTATTTGAAGAAGGTGATGGTGTGGCAGTGATGATAGGAATAGGTATTGAAGTTATGATAGGAAGAGGTGTTGGAGTTGCTCCATAAATTGAAGAGTCGCTTCCTTCAAAAACCTCTTGTATACTTTCAAATCCCGATTCTAGTATAAAATCTGTCGATGAACTCTCTTCTTGTGTAGTAGTAAAATTGCTTTCAAGTACTTGGTAATTCGCAGCAGTAGTAGAAATAAGCATACTACTTGAAATGCACAGTAGGGCTATTGTGTATATTTTTGCGTTCTTGTTTTGTGTGTCGTTTTGTTTTGTATTGTATATATTCATATTGTGTGTATTTATATGGTGTGTATTTTTGTGTTTCGTATCATTGTATCATGCTTTTCATTGTAAAAACAAGAGTGTTTATTTATGGGTATAGAATAATTCTTGTTTTGTAAAATAATGCCGAGTGTTATATGCTTATTCTGTGTTTTTCTCGTTTTTTTTATTATTTCCACAACTATTACTATGCAACATTTTCAAGAAAGATTTAGCAAATTAAACCCCGAACAGCGTTTAGCAGTAGAGGCAATCGAAGGTCCGGTAATGGTGGTGGCTGGTCCGGGAACAGGAAAAACAGAGACAGTAGGTGCGAGGATTGCAAACATTTTGCAAACACAAACAGATATTGAACCAGGAAATATTTTATGTTTAACCTATACCACAGCTGGTGTTGTGGCGATGCGAAAACGACTTATTTCATTTATTGGGTCGAGTGCACATAAAATAGAAATTCATACATTTCATAGTTTTTGTAATAAAATTATTCAAGAAAATACGGATTATTTCCCAGTTCAAGATGCTGATAATATTTCCGAGCTGTTGCAGTATGAATTAATCGAACAGTTGTTAAAAAATGTACCAGCAAATGATGCTCATTTTCAAAAAAATTCGTATTCGTATGCAAAAAATTTATTAGGATTGTTTAATACATTTAAAAGTGAAAGTTGGAGTCCTCAAGAGGTACGAGATGCGTGTATGTTATATTTGCAAGAATTGGAAAACGATGAAGATATGCAATATAAGCGAAAATATACTGATAAAAAAACAGGGAAGATATTTCAAAAAGGAGATGTAAATGAAAAAAAATATAAAGCTGTAGAAGTAAAAATTGAAAAAGTGATTTCTGCAACATATTTATTTGAACAGTATCAAGAAGCATTGTCTGCAAATGGACAATATGATTTTAATGATATGATTACATGGATATTAGATGCATTTGAAGAAGATAAAAACTTTTTAGCAGAATATCAAGAACGATTTCAATATATATTGGTTGATGAATTTCAAGACACAAATGGGTCTCAAAAAAAACTTGTAGATTACTTGTGTAATTATTGGGACGAGCCAAATATTTTTGTAGTAGGAGACGATGATCAGTCTATTTATCGGTTTCAAGGGGCAAATATGCGAAATATAATGGAATATTATGATCAATATAAAGACTCTATAAAAGTAGTTACTTTAGATAAAAATTATAGATCTTCTCAAGAAATTTTAGATCTTTCATCGCGTATTATTTCTAAAAATGAAGAACGGCTTGAAGCAGAAATTCCAGATTTAAATAAAATGCTTTCATCGATGCATCCACGATTTTCTTCTGAGCAGGCTATAAAACCTTCTCTTCGAGAATATTATAATGTTTTGCATGAAGATTTAGGAATTTTTAAGAGAATAGTAGCATTGCAGAAAAAATTTGAATCAGATGAAAACAGTGGGAAATTTTCAGATATTGCAGTTATTTATCAAAATCATTCGCAAGCAACAATGCTTATAAAATTATGTGAAGCAAATGGTATTCCTGTTCGTGTAAAAGAGACACAAAATATTTTAGAACTTCCAATTATAGAACAAGTAATTCATTATTTAGAATATTTTTATAAAGAATCTCAGCATATTTTTTCTGGAGAAAGTTTGCTTTTTTCATCATTTTTCTTTCCATTTGTAAAGATTTCTGGAAAAGATATTACGAATTTAGCATTGCATAGAAAGCTAGAAATGAAGAAACAAGAAACAAGAGATATATATTTTAAAAATTTATTAGTATCAGATGATATTACTATTGAAGGAGTAGAGGATAATAGTGTATTTACACAATATGGTGAAATATTGTGTGATTTAGAAGCAAGTTTTCATTCGAATACAATATTGCATTTTGTAGAAGATATTTTTAATAAAACGGGAATAATACAATGGGCATTATCTCAAAATGAAAAAGGTTTTTATTTAAATGCACTTTCTACATTTTTTCATTTTATAAAAGAAGAAGCACAAAAAAAAATAGATTTCACAGTATCGGATTTGCTTGATGTATTGCAAAGAATGAAACGGCACAATTTAAAAATTTCGATTGAAAAGGTGCAATATGAAAAGGAAGGGGTAAATTTTATTACAGCACATTCTTCAAAAGGGTTGGAATTTGAATATGTCTTTATAAAAGGGGTAAATAAAAATGTCTGGGATCAGCAACAACGAAAAAATTATCATCTTCCTCCAACTTTAGTAGAGGGAAATGCAGGGGATTTTTTAGAAGAAAAACGAAGGCTGTTTTTTGTTGCACTCACACGAGCAAAAAAATTTGTAGAAGTTTCATATTCAAAATATGATGCAAGTGGAAAAGAGCTGGATACTTCTGTGTTTATTTCTGAAATGCAAACAGGAGATATTACAGAAGAACATATTCAATATTCGGAAGAAGAAGTAAATACGGTATTGGAATTAGAATTGTTAGGAACAGTAGAAAAAAAGATCGACAATATAGAAGCCTCGTTTCTCTCTCCATTACTTGAAAACTATGCATTGAGTCCAACACATTTAAATAAATATTTATACTGTGGAAAAAGTTTTTATTTTGAAAATCTTCTGCAAATTCCATCGACTATGTCTTCAAGTGCAAGTTTTGGAAATGCTATTCATAAAGCTTTAGAAAATGTAACCAGAGATGCAATTGCTTCAGAAACAAAAACATATAATAAAGATGTTTTAATTGAAAGTTTTAATACTGCATTATTAAAAGAAAAATATTTATATTCAGATGATGAATATGAAAAGTTGAAAAAGCATGGAGAAGAAGTTTTACCCCAATATTTTACTCGGTATTTAAAAGATTCAGTTTTGAGCCATGCAATTCATACAGAAAAATCTGTATCCACAGGTGTTCAATGTGAAAATGGAATTGTGCCAATAAAAGGAAAAATAGATAGGATAGATTATTTGAATGCTACAGATGTGACGGTTGTAGATTATAAAACGGGAAAACCAGGGAGTAAATGGACAAAAGAGAAGTTATTACCACCATGTGCCAAAAACAATGAATTAGGTGGAGATTATTGGAGGCAAATGATTTTTTATGCAATTTTATTAGAAAATAACTCAATATCACCAAAATTTTTGCAATCAGGATATTTTGATTTTGTAGAACCAAAAGATGGAGAATTTCATAAAGAGGTTATTTCGGTAACACCAGACGCAAAAAAGAAAGTATTATCACAAATTGAAAGTGTGTATTCTTCTATTCAATCAGGAGTATTTAATGAGTGTGATAATGAAGAGTGTGTATGGTGTAGATAAAGCCTTGTATGTTCGAATTTGAAAAAAACTATTGTATTGTAGTTGTTATTTGTGTATAACATTTAGAAATGAAAAATTTCGCATATATACATAAATATATTACAGGCATACTATGATACGTAAAAAAAAGAGAATTCTTGCAGGTGGAGCATTTGCAATTGCGATAGGGGGATTTTTTGGAACACAGTTTTTTCAAGAAGAAAAAGATCCATTACAGGAGTTATTGGGAGATATTCTTTTTGAAGAATCTCATGATTTTGCAGCAGATTTTTTCACAGATGCGGTATTGCCATATACAGGTCCTATTTCTGCAAATATACAAGCATGTATAGATACCGCTCCTGCTTCACAAAATAAAGGAATTGTATATGCAAGCGTAGATGAAGTAGAATTGGTGAAATTTATTCAAGAAAAAGAGGCTGGAACATTTAACCGTTTAGAAGTAAGAGAGCAACTCCTTCCCGTTTTAGGATATGCAATGCAAAATTCTCAAATAAATTGGGATTGGAAACCGGAAACACAGTCATATGAGTTTTATATTGAAAAAGGAAATGAAGCATTGTTAGATTGTTATTTTGATCTTTCTTCGGAAACAGAATTTTTTCCACGATTTTTTTCTGAAACACATTATGATGAGCTTCAGCTTTCATCAGATTCAACTATTGTAATTTCTGAAGATACTGGAGTAAGTAATTCTGATGGAATAACAAATGATAATACATTGGTGATTTCAGGTATTGCAGAAAAA
>CAMZKZ010000024.1 GCA_947311645.1 uncultured Candidatus Altimarinota bacterium
CACTTTATCCAATGGTGTAAGCAGTGTGTGATGCATGAAAAATAAGGGGGGAAAGTATATGTATTCTAATAAATTTGCATACAAATGAAAACATAAGATATACTATAAGTAGGAAATATTATTTTTTTACATATACAATATGACTTATTTATTAGGTGGAGACGATGAAGATACTGGATCTTGCTGTGGAGGGTGCGGATGTGGATACACATCGTAATTATTATTTAACAACCTTTGAACACTATGAATACTTTTGAACGAACAGAGACAAGAGCTGTCTTAAACGCACGCGCAGATTTTTTAGCAACAGTATGGGCATATTTTGGTCTTGCAATTGCAACGGCTGCGGTAGGGGCATATTTTGGAGCTGAAATTATAGCACTAACACATTCATTTTATGTGCCGTATGGAATATTTATGGTCTTGATGTTTACACAAGGATTATGGGCAAGTAGTAAAACATTTGCAGTACCAATGTTTTTATTATTTGCATTTTCATCTGGAACAATTCTGTATCCAACTCTAGCATTTGCTGCACAGACTGGGCAAATAATGGCAGTTGTGCAAGCACTTGCTGCATCGGCTGGGTTATTTTTTGCTGCTGCAATTTTTGGATATACAACAAAAAAAGATTTATCTGGAATGGGGCAATTTCTCTTTTTTACAATGATTGGAGTATTTATTGCAGGAATTGTAAATATTTTTATTGGAAGTTCTTTGATGTCTTTTATTATTTCTTGTATTTCAGTTGTGCTATTTTCTGCATATACTGCGTATGATTTACAAGCAATTAAAAATGGTGCATATGAATCAGCAATTATGGCAGCAACACATTTATATATCAATATTTTTGCACTCTTTAATAATTTGCTTACTATATTTTTAAATAGAGATTAATACTATAGCTTTTAATTTAAAATTATAAAAATATAAAAAAAGCAGAGAATTCTCTATAATTCTCTGCTTTTTTATTTTGCTAAAATTTGCTAAAATTCTGGTAATATATGTATAGTTCTTTATTTTACATTCATGTCTGAAACAATAAAAAAACCAAAACGATTTGTTCCGAATATTAAAAAAGTTTCACAAAACCCACAACCTCTTGCAAATGGGCATCGGCTTTGTCCTGGGTGTAGTGAAAGTTTAATTTTAAAACAAGCACTTTCTACTTTAGATGTTCCTGTTATTACAGCAAATGCAACTGGGTGTAGTGAAATTTGTTTTGGGGCGTATCCGTATACATCGTTTAAAACTCCATGGATACATTCTCTTTTTGAAAATGCAGCATCTGTTATCTCTGGAATTGAGGCAATGCATACAGCAAAATTAAAAAGAGGGGAGTTATCAGAAGAGCAAAAAAAAGTTAAATTTCTTGCTATTGGTGGAGATGGTGCAACATATGATATTGGATTTCAATGGCTTTCTGGAGCCTTGGAGAGAGGTCATAATTTTGTATATATTTGTTTTGATAATGAAGGATATATGAATACTGGGTATCAGCGTTCTGGAGCAACTCCAAAATATTCGTCTACTGCAACTTCGCCAGTAGGGTCAGAAATTAAAGGAAAACCACAAAAGAAAAAAGCGTTAACAGATATTATTGCAGCACATAATATTCCGTATGTAGCACAATGCAGTCCTTCAAATTTTGCAGATTTAATGAAAAAAGCACATAAGGCTTTTAATACAGATGGTCCAGCATTTTTAAATATTATTTCTGCATGTCCTACAAGTTGGAAAACACGACCAGAAAAAGGGTTAGAAATATTGCAAACAGGTGTTGATAGTTGTTTTTGGCCATTGTTTGAAGTTGATAACGGGGTGTGGAAGGTGACATATAAACCAAAAGAAAAACAACCCATTACGCATTGGTTACAAAATCAAGGACGATTTAAACATTTATTAAAAGAGGAAAATGAGCACCTTGTTCAAGAAATTCAAGATGATGTTGATAGAAATTGGGAAAAGCTTTTGAGAATGGAACAAGCCTTTGGAAAAAAATCAGAAAGTATTACCGGTGTAGATTTGTAATCGTAGAGATACAAAAGAGAAGCTTTCATAGTGAAAGCTTCTCTTTTTGTAGTATTTGTATTATTGAATATTAAGCCGAATATTATTGAATATTATTATTTTGTATGAAATTGTATAACAGTCGTACATTTTGTCCTGTTGCAAAATTCGTTTTTGAATCAAAAGAAGAGTAGGCAATATCAAAATGAGACCATGCGGTATCTTCGTGTACAAAATGTTGTAAAAATAATGCAGCTTGAATAGTACCTGCTTTAAATCCTGTTGCAGCATTTACAATATCTGCAATTTTAGATTGTATCTTATTTTTATATTTTTTATATAATGGAAGTCTCCAAATTGGTTCATCGGTTGCATGGCTAGCAGTTTCAAGGTGAGTGTAGAGTTCTTCATTGTTGGAAAATACAGCAGAAATATCTTCTCCGATAGCATATGCACAAGCACCTGTGAGTGTTGCCATATCAATTAAAACTCTTGGTGCAAATGTTTGTTCTATATATACAAGTGCATCTCCTAAAAGCAGTCTTCCTTCTGCATCGGTGTTTGTTATTTCAACTGTTGTTCCATTCATCATTGTTATAATATCATCTGGTTTGTAGGCTTTTTCAGAGATTAAATTTTCTGCTAATGGAATAACCGCTACAATATTTTCTTTTATTTCCATTTTTGCACATGCATATACTCCACCAATGATTGTTGCTGCACCTCCCATATCTTTTTTCATTCCAGTCATTGCATTCGATGGTTTTAGCGAAAGTCCACCAGTATCGTATGTTACTCCTTTTCCAACGAGTCCAATAGGGTGTTTTGAACTCTCTGAATTATTATATTCTATGACTAAAAATCGGGATTGATCTGGACTTGCTTGTCCAACAGAAAGAATTCCACCAGCTCCAAGTGTTTGTAATTCGTTTTCAAGAAGCGATGTGATTTTTATATTTTTTATATTTGTAAACAGCTCTCGTGTTTGTGCTTCTATATACGATGGATTTGCAATTGATGGGGGAGTGTTTATCATATCTTTTGTAAATTTTACTCCTCTTGCCCATGCATCTCGCTCTGCTTTTTTTTTGGAAGTTGTAACAATATAGGTATGTAGAGCAGTATCGTGTGTATCTTTTTGTATAGAATTTTTTTTCGATTTATAGTGATTGTATGTGTATTCTCCAAGATGAATACCATCTATGAGTGCGGAAAAAATATTTTCTGAAAGAATTTCATCTGCGATAAAAGCATAATTTTTTATATTTTTTGTGCAATATTTTTGTGCAATGGTAACAAGATTTTCTCCTTTTACACGCAAATCTAATGTATCAATTTTTGACATATCGTTAGCGATATTTATATAGAGAGTATTTTTTGATGCTGTAAAAAGTGGAAATTCTGATATTTTTGTATCTTTAAGAGTCTGGAGTTCTGCAATATTTGAATTTTTAAATTCTGTAAGAACAACAAATAATGTATTGTTGTTTTGTAGTAATTCGTTATCTGCGATATTTGAAATATATGTAATCATGGTGAATATAGTGAATGTAGTAAATAGAGAAATTCTATTTTTATTTGTGTGTCTGCTCCTCTAAAGGAGTAGTCTTGTTATAATAAAAGAGAGAATTTATGTAATTCTCTCTTTTATTTTTAAATATTGTTCTCTTGTCTTGTCTCTTTTCTTCTTTTTTTTATATCTTCTCATCTTATCTCATCTCTTCTCTTTTTTGTTAAATTTTATACAGTTATTTTGTTTTAATTTCAATAATTTCATATTTAACTTTTCCAACAGGTGCATCAATAGTAAACACTTCACCTTGTTTTCGTCCAAGAAGTCCTTGTCCAACAGGAGATTCATTTGAGATTTTATTGAGAAATGGGTCTGCTTCTCGAGCTCCTACAATTTCATATTCTTCTGCTTCACTCTCTTCAATTTTTAAGATAATTTTTGATCCAAGGTGAATTGAGTCTTTTGCTCCGCTTGTTTTTTCAATTGTTGCATTTTGTATTTCTTTTGCAAGTGAAGAAATTTTTCCTTCAAGAAATGCTTGTTCTTCTTTTGCTTCTTGATATTCAGAATTTTCTGATAGATCTCCGTATGAAATAGCATCTTTTAATCGATCAGCAACTTCATGACGACGAGTAGTTTTAAGGTATTCAAGTTCGTCTTGCATTTTTTTGTATCCTTCTGCTGTTACAATTAATTGAGACATAGTTTTAAAGTGTAAATAATAAATATGTAGTATTTTTTCTATACTGATTTTACAGAAAAAAATAAGAATTTCTAGCTTAATTTTAGCTTGGTTTTACTTTTTTTCGAACTATTTTTTTCGAACTATTTTTATCCGCTATATAATGTTCTTTAATTCGTACATTCATTGGGTGATCTCGTAGTTTTTGTAAAACTTTTGCTTCAATTTGTCGAATTCGTTCTCGTGTTACACCAAAGTCTTGTCCTACTTCTTCAAGGGTATGCGATACACCATCTGTTAATCCAAATCGCATTTCAATAATTCTTCGTTCTCGAGGAGATAAGTATTCGAGCATTGACTGAATATTGTCTTTCAATATTTGGTTTGATGTTGTTTCTGCAGGAGAAGGAGAGTCTTTATCTTCGATAAAATCTGAAAGTTTTGAATCTTCTTCGCTTCCAACAGGTGCTTCGAGTGGAACAATATCTTGAGAAATTTTCATAATGTATTGAACTTTTTTTTCATCAAGCTCCATTTCTTCTGATAATTCTTCAATTGTGGCATCTCGTCCAAGTTCTTGTGCGAGTCTTCGTTTTGTATGAGTAAGTCGGTTAATTGTTTCAACCATATGTACAGGAATTCGAATTGTTCGTGCTTGATCCGCAATTGCACGAGTAATTGCTTGTCGTATCCACCAAGTTGCATAGGTAGAAAATTTAAACCCTCGTCGATAGTCAAATTTTTCAACGGCTCGAAATAGCCCAATATTTCCTTCTTGAATAAGATCTAAAAATGAAAGACCTCTTCCTATATATTTTTTTGCAATAGAAACAACCAGTCGAAGATTTGCTTCTGCTAAATGTTGTTTTGCAGATGCATTTCCTTTTTCAATTTGTTTGGCAAGTTGTACTTCATCATCTTTTGTAAGAAGGTCTACTTTTCCAATTTCAGAGAGATACATTCGTACTGAATCGTTTGTAACATCTTCAATATTTATTTTTCTATCATCGTTTAAGGATTGCGCTTCTTTTTCTTCTTCTAGAGTAGAGTGTTCTCCAGTTGCATGGCTTGCTAAAGTAGAACTGCTTTCTCCTTTTTCAATATCTTCATCATCTTCTTCGTCATTGCTTTGAAAATTTGCTTTTTCAGTATCGGACATTCGAGAGCTAATGAGTGAAGTGAGTTGTTTTGCAATTTTTTCTCCATCTCCTAAATCTTTTTCAAGGTCATGGTCAGAAATTGCTTCTTCTTTTCCAAAAGATAGGGCTTCTTTTGCTTCAATAACAGTAATTCCAATATCAAAAAAGAGATTGTATAAATCATCAAGCAGAACAATATCTTCTTCTGCATCAGGAAGAGCTTTCATTACTTCTTGATGTGTTACGAAACCATTTATTTTACCTTGTTGAATTAATGATAAAACTTCTGGTGGAAATTTATTTAAATCTTCTTCTGATGGTTGATTGATGAATGTTGTTGCTTTAGCCACAAATGATATAAAAAAGATTAATAAAGGGGGGTTAGTTTTCTGTTTTCAATGCATTTGCAAAAAACTGAAATTGTTGAATGTTATGAAGAGAGGGATCTGTCTTTATACTCTGTGTATAATGCGTTAATTGATGAGTAATGAGTTCTTTTCGAATCGTTTTTACAAGATTTTGAATTTCATCTTTTCGTTGTAAAGGGGAAAGATTTCCGAGATATTGGTCGGCATAAAGCATCGATCTCATTAAATCATCTTGAAATTGTTGAGAAAATTGTGACAGTACTTCTTTCATTGAAATTTTACAACTTTTATTATACGCAATATTGAGTGTAGAATACAAATCTTTTTCTTCTGTAGAGGAAAAAAAACTTGCATCTATTACAGAAAAAACGAATGTCATCTCTGAAAAAAATTTTAATAAGACTCCCCAGAAATATGATTTTCGTGGAAGTTCTTGAATACCAGATAAATCTTTCTTTGTTTGGACTTGTCGGCCTCTCATCACTGAAGTATTTTTTTTTCCTATAAATGTATTAAATTCATCTTGTACAAGGACTTCGTCGAGATGAAGTATTTGTGATATAAGTTTTATATCTGATTTTTTTTCGAGAGAAAATGTGTGTGATGCAACAATTGGAAATACAGTGTTAAGAATTTTTCGTTTTTTATCCGTAGAAAGTGGTTCGTTGTTGTCTGTATAATTTTTTTGTAATTGTTCGAGTAATATTTGTAATGCAGGTTTTGCATTTTGTATTGCTGAAGTAAAAATATCTGTATTGTTTTGTAAAATTTCATCTGGGTCTTTCCCAAATTTTTCATCGATTTTAAGTGTTTTTACTGAAATATTTTGTGCATATAAAACAGGAAGCATTCGTTCTGTTGCTTTTATTCCTGCTTCATCATTATCAAGTGCCAGTATCGCATTTGTTGTAAATCGTTTTATTAACTGTGCTTGTACGGTAGAAAATCCAACACCAGAAATTGCAACAACATTTTCTATTCCATATTGATGGCATGCCATAACATCTAAATTTCCTTCAACGAATATTGCAGAATCATATTTTCGGATTGCATGTTTTGCTTCGTAAAATCCATATAAATTTTTTGATTTATCATAGAGTTCAGATTCCGGAGAGTTGAGATATTTTGGCTGTCCTTCTCCTAGTATACGACCTCCAAATCCACATATTTTCCCAAGTGAGTCAAGAATTGGAAACATTATTCTCTTTCGATATTTATCAATTACATCTTTTTGCTCTTCTGATGAAGCGTTTTCTGTAGGTATATTTCCAGAGACTACTCCTGCATCAAGCATTTCTTTTCGTGAAAACTTTTTTTGTAATAAATATTCTCGTAATGCTGTATATGAATTTTTTGCGTATCCTATACCAAATTTTTTTACAATATCTGTTGAAAATTTTCGAGTATTAAACACATAGTCTTGTGCTTGTGCATTCCCATGAAAGTTTTCTAAAAAAAATTTTTGTGTTTCTATGAGTACTTCACGAAGTCGTTCTTTGTATTCTTTTTGTTGTGATTGTTGTTTTTTCTCTTCTGGTGTTGTTTCTGGTGTAAATAAATAGAGTGATGGATCCATTCCGCCTATTTCTGCAACAATTTTAATTGCATCTGGAAAACTACAGCCTTCAATTTTTTGTACAAAAGAAAAAATATTTCCTCCATTTTGACACGCGAAACACCATGTAAAATTTTGTACAGTATTTACCACTAAAGAAGGGGATTTATCGTCATGGAATGGGCAGAGTGCTTTATAATTTTTTCCACTCTTTACCAGTGTTCGGTATCGTGAAACGACATCTACAATTGAGACAGATGCTTCTAGTTCTTCTATAGAGTGTTTGCTATGCATAAAATAAAAAAATCGAAACAATGAACAATCTAGAAATATATAAATACGTAAAGAGAGATATTCATAAGTATTATATCATAAAAATATAAACAAATTATACAAAAATTATATAAATACAATAAATACATGAAAATAAAAAAGCCTATTGAGAGTATTTTTTACAAATGTGTAAAAATAATATTGCACAATTTACAGAGACCGTTTATGATACATCTTGCGTATGCTTTATGACACGGTAGCTCAGTTGGTTAGAGCGCGGGACTCATAACCCCGAGGTCGGCAGTTCAAATCTGCCTCGTGTCACCATTAATTTCTGTTTGACAAAAGCATGAAAGATATGAGAAAGTGTTTTTCGCTATAATACAATTACCCTGTCGCCAAGCGGTAAGGCAGCGGGTTTTGATCCCGTCATTCCTAGGTTCGAATCCTAGCAGGGTAGCCAAATCATGGACCTGTAGCTCAGTTGGTTAGAGCGCACGACTGATAATCGTGAGGTCAGAAGTTCAACTCTTCTCAGGTCCACCATTAAAAAAATAAAAAACTTTTAAATACTTAGAAAATGCTTTCAAAAGGAAATAAACGACGACGAAAAAGACGACATGGATTTCTTAAACGAATGAGAACTCCAGGAGGGCGAGCAGTAATAAAAGCTCGACGGTCAAAAGGGCGATGGAGATTGTCTGCATAATTCATATCTTGATTTTATAAAACGATTGTGGCTGTTAAAAGACAAAGTCGGCTTAATAAATCATCTATGATATCGCTTGTTTCCAGAAGAGGAGCTTCCATGAAGTCTCCTTTTTTTCGTATAAAGTTTTTGCCTGCACGATATGGAGACACAAAAATTGCAATTATTACTTCTAAAAAAGTAGAAAAAAAAGCAGTACGAAGAAATTGTATACGGCGAAGAGTTTCGGCATGTTTCGAAAATACACTTTTTGCTGAAATAGATGAAAAGAATGAGAGAAAATTTTTACTTGTTGTATTTCCTACTGCAGAGGTTTTAAAACCAGAATATACATACGAATTGTTAGAAAAATCTGTGAGAGAAGTACTGGGGAAAATGAAAATATTTACCTTTCAAAAACGAAAATCTCAATCTCAATATTTTTCTAGAAAAAAGAAAGGGAAATAGAAAGGGGAATAGAGAGGTGATAGATATAATAGATAATAGGGAGAGATAATAGAGAGGAGAAGTAATAGAAAGAGTAGAAAGAGTAATGAGAGAGAAAACTTGAAAAAAGAGGGGATAGAGAAGAA
>CAMZKZ010000025.1 GCA_947311645.1 uncultured Candidatus Altimarinota bacterium
ACTTCTTGTTGAGAGCTCATATTATTATTCTCAATCTTACTCTGAACAAAGTCTTTCAAGTCATCTCTATCTAATTCTGTAAAAGAAAGATAACGATTTATCAGCATACTACTACCAAATAATCCAGTAAAAACACCACTTAATATATAAGGCCCCCATTCACTCTCTTCCACAGAAATAATATTTTTTACATTTCCTTTATTTTCAATACTTACCTCTCTTGCATCTTTCCCTAATACTGCCCCTCCTACACCTGTCGAGATAGCGAGAAGAGCTGGCACAATATAATCTTTCAAATTCTTCGTTTCCCCCTCTCCTTCTTTCTTTGCCCCTAACGCTTTAAACCCTTTATACCCAAGCCATGTTGCTAAACCTCCAACCACACCCAATGCTACTCCTGCAAATGCAGTTTCACCAGGAGTATGCCCTCGTTTAAAATTATTAAACGCAGAACTCACACTTCTTTTAATACCCCTCAAACTAAAAGAAGTTTTTGAATTTCCACCAACAACAGAATCTAGCATTAGATTCCCTGTATCAAAAACAGACTGAGAAAGAGCTGCAAGACCTTTTTTTTGAGATGTTTTTTCATATCCATCTCCATTTCCTGCAAACCACTCTGTAAACACATTCATTCCTAATCCACTCAAAACTGCTACAGAACCAGAAAACCCTAAAGCTTTTACAACCCCCGCAGTACCAACCCCAACAACTGCTCTTTGCAAACCACTCCTTCCAACCATCTCACTATTATATGTATCAGTTAAAGCATTTAATCCTGCATATAAAGCACCTCCAATCATATTTTTATCAGTTTTTTCAAAATTTAAAATATCCATTATTTGTTTTGCCCCTTTCATTCCAGAGTTCTCAAGCAATATTTCCTCTACAGTTTTCGGACGACTTGCACCCCCACTTTTTCGCATTGATTCCTCTAACATCATTGCAAATGCAATTGTTAAAGACCCGATTTTACCTCTATTTTTAGCAATTTCTTCTTGATTATCCAATTGTGTTTTTGCAAGCTCTTCTACATTTCCAGGTTTAATACTTTCAATATTTTTCAGAAATTCATCTTTAGCATCTTCTATTGCGATACTTATTTTTTTATTTTCTATCAAAGCCTCTAATTTTGCAAATACTTCAAAATCAGCTGTATCATTTTCATCTAGCACCTCTTTCCCTACATCAACCAAGTCAGTTCTTTTAATCTTATTACTTAAATTATTACTCATAGTTCATTCTATTATATTTTTTCCCCAAGACTAATCTTTACTTAATCTTTACCAATCTCTATCACTCACTTCCTTTTTTATTTAACTCTATAACCAAATTTCGCTTATGCTGTTTAAATCGTAAATTTTCTCTAATACAAGCAGGTATAAGTGAGTTCAATAGTGGAAAAGGAATGTCTTCTATAACATCTAACCATCGCTGTTTTCGCTCTTCATCTTCTTGTAAAAATAAAGCATTTTCTAAAATCATTCGTAATTCTGCTTCTTTTTTCTTTCTCTCTTGCTGGTCATAAATTCCTGCAAAATGCAATTCTGACTTTAAACCAGAAAGCGCATTATGCTGAACTATATCCTGCTGAGAATCTAATTTCTGTGCAGCGAGCATTTCCCCAATCGTTTTATTCCCCCCACTCTTTACATTTCCTGAATTCTGAGCCATATATCACACTATTAAAAGATAAGAATCTTGTATCCTTAAACCTATTGTAACACACCTTCTTGCAAGAAATCGAGCGGGTTTTTATACACTCCATCTTCCAATACTTCAAAATGTAAATGCGGACCGGTTGTCATTTCCCCAGCACCTTTTGTACCTGGCATACCACCAGATAAACCAATGATTTCTCCTTCTTGAACTAATTGCCCTTCTTTTACATTAATTTGAGACACATGACCATAGACTGTTCTCAGCTTATTTTTATGTAAAATAATAATATACGAATACCCCAACCCATTATCTTTTGCCTTATATACATATCCACTTGCTGCCGATTGTAATGGTGTTCCCTGAGGAGTAGGAATATCTACAGCATTATGTTGCATTTTAAAACGCGTATAATATCCCGCATCTCGAAAGCCCGCAGAAATACCTTTTCCCGGAAACACTGGCCATGCAAGTGCTGTATGCAATACAAATGAGTTTTTATTTGCCTCTCGTAATAATTGTAAATCAATCATTGCAACATCTTCTTGCGATAAACCATTTGTATCAATTTCTTCGGGAAGTGCTGAACTCTTCAATAACGATTGCAACCTTTCTGCATTTTGCTTTGCAATATTTTTAGTACTTTCTTCTTTTTTCTCTTCTAACAATTCTAATTTTTCATTTAAGGCTTCTAATTCTGCATCAACACGAACAGAATCAAGCATAGAATCTAACATCTGCTCTCGTGTTTTTTTCAATAAACCATCATACTCTAATTTTGACTGTGCAGCCTCTGCCAAAAGTAACTCTTCTCGTTCTTTTTTCTGCTCAAGTGCATCACGCTTTTCACTCAATATTTTATATTCATTTTCAAGCGGACGAATAGACTTTTGAATCTGTAACTGTGTAAAAATATTTTTTTGCACCTGAAATAAAAGATCGGTAAATTCTGGCAGTACTTGTTTTTCCAAAGACTGTAATTGCGCTATTGCCTGATTTTCTACCATTTTTTCATCGCTATCAGCAAAAAACGAAGCAAACAATTTTTCACTTCGCGTACGCCGTTCTTTCTGGATTTCTGCTAAATCAATATAGATTCGTAGCAATACTTTTCCTTTTTCCGAAAGAGATGCAAGTAACGCTTCTTCCTCTGTTTTAAGGGCAGCAATTCGTTGTTTCGATGGAGACAAACGATTAAAAAAAACAAAAAGTTTTTCCTGCAACAGTGAAATATCATGATTATATACCGCAATATTATCTTCCGCTGTAAGTGTATCTACTTTTTTTTCAAGAATTTTTTTTTCTAAAATCTTAATTCCAATCGCTTTTTTACTCGACTCTATATAAGAATTTGTAAGCTGTTGTTGTATTTCTATAGCAGCCTGCTCTTCATTTTCTGTTCCTATTGCAGAAAATGCAGAAACAAAAGAACTCGTACACAAAAGCACCCCTAAAAGAAAAACACTCACCAATGCCACCCACTTTCTATTTGTATCTGCATGAAAAAACAAAAACATTGTGTATTATTTTATATGTATATGTATATTTGAAATTTTTATTTTGAAATTTCAGAAGATAGTATCAAAAATTTTATAAATTGTCAAAAACAAAAAAAAAGTATAGAATTTTAATATCTTTCATATTCAGATTTTTATGCAAAAAAAAACAATTTTAACAGGACTACAACCCTCTGGAGCACTCCATCTTGGAAATTACTTTGGATCGATTCTTCCAAATCTCGAGCTTTCACAAAAACATGAAAAATCGATTATATTTCTTGCAGACCTACATGCTCTTAATTCTATTCAGGATAAGAAAAAACTAAAAGAATATACCCTCGACCTTGCGACCTCATTACTTGCTTGTGGATTAAACCCCGAACATACTCTTATGTTTAAACAAAGTGATGTTCCTGCACACTCAGAACTCTCTTGGATTTTATCGACTATTACACCAATGGGACTGCTTGAACGATCGCATGCCTATAAAGATAAAAAAGCAAAAGGACAAGAAGCCACTGCTGGACTTTTTGGATACCCTATACTCATGGCATCAGATATTTTACTCTACTCTCCAGACCTTGTTCCTGTTGGAAAAGACCAAAAACAACATGTAGAAATAACTCGAGACCTTGCGAATAAGTTCAATCATATCTATGGAGGAAGTACATTAAAAGCACCAGAACCTGTAATATCAGAAGAAGTTGGTGTCGTTCCAGGAATTGACGGTGCAAAAATGAGTAAAAGCTATAATAACACTATCCCCCTTTTTGGAACGCCAAAAGAAATACAAAAACGCGTAATGCAAATTGTAACGGATTCAAAAGGAGTAAACGACATAAAAGACCCAAATACATGTAATATTTTTGCACTCGCAAAACTCTTTTTATCAGAAGAAGAATGTAAACAATTAGCAAAAAAATATACAACAGGAACCATTGGCTATGGAGACGCAAAAAAATTATTATTTTCTGCAATAGAAAAATATATGACACCATTTTGGGAAAAATACACAGAACTCAAAAACAACCCACAATATGTACTTGATATTCTGGAAAAATCTGCAAATACTGCAAATAGCATTGCAAATCGACACATTGAAAAAATTAAAAAACGCGTAGGACTCCTTTCGTAAACTTATTATATCCCTTTCTATGACTATCACACTTCTTCCACCATCTCTTCAAAATCAAATTGCAGCAGGTGAAGTTGTAGAACGACCCGCAAGTGTTGTAAAAGAACTTGTTGAAAATAGTATTGATGCAGAAGCAACACATATTCGCATTGAAATAGAAGAAGGAGGAAGAAAGAAAATACGAATTATAGACAATGGAAAAGGAATGAGCGAACACGATGCACGGCTCTGTTTTACACGATATGCCACCTCTAAAATTTCAACAGTAGAAGATTTATTTACACTTTCTTCTTTTGGGTTTCGAGGTGAAGCTCTAGCTTCAATTGCATCTGTTTCACAAATGACTGTACGAACAAAACAAAATACCAGCACCAAACAAAGTACTGGAATAGAAATAGTGTATACACCAAATACTCCCTCCGAAAAAATGCATACAATCCCATGTAGCATGCAAACAGGAACAGAAGTACTGGTTGAACACCTATTTTGGAATATCCCTGCACGAAAAAAATTTTTAAAATCTCCACAAACAGAAACAAGAGAAATCATAAAAATAATAGAAAATTTTGCAATGTCAAACCCTACTATTGCATTTGTTTTAAAAGTAAACGGACAAGAAAAAATATCTGTTACTCCTAGCACACTACAAGAACGCGCAAAAAATATAATCGGAAAAGAAATTACACAACATTTTATCCCACTTGTATACAGCGGAACAACTCTTCAAATATCTGGATATACAACACACTACAACTATCACCGTTCAAATAGAACACGACAATATATCTTTGTAAATAAACGAATGATTGCATCTGATTCACTCATCAGTTCTGCTATCACACAAGCATACGAAACGCTTCTTCCTCGAGGAAAATTCCCATCATTTGTTTTACATATTACAATTCTTCCAGATGAAGTAGATGTAAATGTACACCCTCGAAAAACACAGGTAAAATTTTTAAATACTTCTCTTGTTTTTTCTGCAATAAAACAAGCATTTTCTACTGCTCTCGAAAATATAAATACAGTGCAAAACTCATACACACCAGAAGAAGAATTTATTCCTACACTCTCTACAAAACAACACGCTATTGCTACACAATTTTCTCTTCCAAACACACGCTCATCTCATAATGCTACACACTCTACACATTCAACAAAAATACCAAACTCCTATACACCTTCATTTCCTACAATTCCATCATCACAACCAAGCTTTTTACACGACCCATCGTCTACAGAAAGCAACGAAGAAGACTGGATAATTATTGGACAAATACGAAAAAGTTTTATTCTCGTAGAAGAAAAAAATGGACTCAGAATTGTAGATCAACATGCAGCACATGAACGAGTACGACTTGAAATGCTTACACAACAAAAAGAAGAAAAAAAAATTATCGCACAACCATTACTCACTCCGTGCATATTTTCTGTAAGCACTTCCGACAAAGAATTATTGCTTGAACATGCTCCATATCTTCAAAATATAGGATTTCAGATTGAAGAATTTGGAAAAGAAGAAATAGCCATACACTCCGTACCAGATGGAAGCACTCATATTGATATTGAAAAACTTTTTCGAGAAGTACTTGATAATTGTGATTTTTTTGAACCAGAGTTTTCTAGTATTACCGATTCGTTTGAAAAAAAAATACTATCATATGCTGCATGTAGAGGTGCAAAAATGTTTGGAGATTTTATGTCTCACTCTGAAATGAAAGCACTTATAAAAGATTGGAAACAGTGCAAAAATCCAGATAGCTGTGCCCATGGACGACCTGTCTCTATTTTTCACCCATACCAAGAACTCGAAAAAAAATGCGGACGATGCTAATGGAACCATACTTTTTCACCCTTCTCCAATGCACACACTCCTTACAAAATTTAATGCTCATTACGAAAAAACACACCCTTTTGCATTAGGAATTTTTGAAGTAAATCTTAAAAATTTAGAATATAATATTCTTACAATCAAACAGAACATAGCACGAAAAACACAAAAAGAAGTACAATATTTACTTCCAGTAAAAGGAGGCGGATACGGATGTGGAATGTGCCAAATAGCAGAATTTGTACAACAGAAAAAACTTGTTGAATATCTTGGAGTTGCACACACACAAGAAGCATTTGAATTACGAAAATACGGAATAACTCTCCCTATTCTTATTCTTGGACAAACCAAATATACTCCTGATTTTTTGCATTTTATATCAGAAAATAGTATTGATATAGCAGTATCAGAAGAAGAAACAGTGCACTCTATCAATAGATTTTTTCATGCGAACCCACACCGCAAAAAAATATCTATTCACCTAAAAATAGATCTTGGAATGGGACGATGCGGAATACTTCCCCATACTCTTCTTTCTCTCTTGCAAACAATTTATACTTCTCCTTCTGTACACCTTTGCGGAGTAATGATGCATTTTCCAGTTTCAGATAGTGACTCCACAGATAGTGAAAACTTTATATATACTGAAAAACAAATTATAGAATTTACAGAAATACAAAAGAGCATACATTCATTTTATAAAAAAAATAACGACCTCAATAGTTATAATTCTCTTATTTTTCATGCTGCGAATAGCGGAGGTGCAATAGAACACATCTCTTCTGTTTTTGATATGATTCGACCCGGAATTGCAAGCTATGGATACCCTGAACCAGGAAAAGGTGCCACAGAACTCTCGCTGAAACCAGTTGTACAAGTATATTCACATTTCACCCTTATTAAAGATTTTCCAAAACACTCTTGTATTGGATACGGCAGAACATATCGCACAACACATGAAAACGAAAAAATAGGAATTTTCCCAATTGGATACGCCGATGGACTCAATAGAATATTAAGTAATAATTTTTCTCTCTACTCCTCAACAGGTGATGAATACACATCTGTAGGGCGAATAAGTATGGATCAAAGCACATACCGTATACCCGAAAACTACACCACAAACGATAATAAAATATTTATATTAGGAGATAAACAAAGTCCACAAGATATAGCAAAAAAGTGCAACACTATTTCATACGAAGTATTGTTGCACTTGGGAACATCTCACCGACTCAAAAAAGTATACACCTATACATAAAGCGAAAATACTCTAGATTTTTCGCAAAATTCCATCTGCATCAATTCCTGCAGCTGCATATAATTCTCTATCATTTCCAGAAAGTTGATATGCATCTACAGCACATGTTTCAAAAAATTCTGGACAAATTTTATTTTCAACACAAATATTTTTAATCGCAGAACTCAACCCAGATCGAGAATTATGATCTTCAACTGTAATAATTTTTTTTGCTGTTTTCAAAGAAGTAACAAGCGTATCATCAAATTTCTTAATACTTGAAACAATTATAATTTCAATATGTTTTCGTTTATCCGATTTTTCTCTTGCTCGTAGTGCTTCTATAGCAGTTCCTCCAATCGCGACTATTACAATTTTTTCTTGGCAATCATCTTCTGCTGTTCGCAACATTTCACACTTTCCATATTCATATTTATATTCTGCATCAAAGAAAATATCTCCATTTTCTTTTGTTAAAACAGGTAATTTATGTCGCCCCATTCTCACATAAAAATTTCCATAATGCGTTCCTACATATCGAATAATCCTATCACAATGATTTGGATCTGCTGGTTCACAAATATTTGTATTAAACATTCCTAAAAAGCTTCCTGCATCTTCAAGGGCTTGATGTGTTGGACCATCAGGACCAGCACTCAACCCTGCATGTGTCGCAACCATTTTTACATTACATCTATTGATATCATTTAACCGAGCCTGATCTTTTGCACGAGACCCCATAAAAGCTGCAAATGTTGAACAAAAAGGAACATATCCAGAAAGTGAAATTCCCCCCGAACACGATACAAGATTTTGCTCTGCAATTCCCACTTCAATATGCTGTTCTGGTAATTCTTGTGCAACAAATTTTGTCATAACACTTCCTTGCAAATCTGCAGAAAGCGTAAGAATTTCTTTATTTTTCTGTGAAATATCAAGCAATGCTTTTCCATATGCACTTCGACAATCTGTTATAACATCTGCCTCATAAACTATTGGAGTTCCTGCATCTATATAATCAAGCGGTGTTAAATTTTCTGTAAATACATTTTCTTGTGGGAAATATGTAATTACATTTTCTCTAAAATTGTCTAAAATATTTTTTTCTTCTTCTGTAAGTTTTAATTCAGGCTGTTCCAATGCATTTTTTACATCTTCTATACGTGGTGCTTTTCCATGCCATGATGATTGTAACTCTCGCCCATCTTTTGCCATAAATTCTACCCCATATCCCATCACTGTTTTCCCAACAATAAGTGTTGGTTTTTCTGTTTGCTCGCTTGCATTTGTAAGAGCATCTGCTATTTCCTGATGATTATGCCCATCGATTTCTAAAACATTCCATCCACATGCTTTTCCAATTTCTACAATATCAATTTTCATTGTATCCTCAAGACTTGCTGTTAATTGCACTTGATTATAATCGACAAATACACAGAAATTATTTAATTTTTCTTGTGCTGCAAATAAAAAAGTTTCATAGACTTGCCCTTCTTGAGCCTCACCATCTCCAATTGTTGCAAAGACCATTTCTAAATATTGATCTTCATCTTCCGCATTTAAAAAATCTTTTTGTGCTGCAACTGCTAATCCAGCAGCCATAGAAACCCCAGAACCAAGCGGACCTGTTCCCACATGAATACCCGGAACATGCCGATTTACATGACCTTCAAACACACTTCCCGGCTGTCGCAATGTATTTAAAACTTCTTCTTTATTTACATATCCCATTTCTGCCAATACTGCATAAATAGCTGGAGCAATATGCCCATTTGATACCACACATTTTTCACCAGTCTGAGAAATAATTTGTGTATATAAAACACTAAAAAAATCTAAATTTGAAAGAGACCCCCCAGGGTGTCCACTCTTTGCTTTCGCAACCATTTCAATAATTGACCCTCTACAGGCCTTAGAAAATGCAGAAATAAGTGCTAAATCTGCATCAGATAGTTTTTGAGTTTCAGTCATGAGATAAAAAAGTAATAAAAAAGAGATAAATTATAATGATTTTATCATAAATCGCCCCTGTTACTCAATTAAAAAACATGCTAATCTTCTTGTACAAAAGAAAGAAGTATTCATGATTTTCTCTCACTCTTTCTCTATGAAAACAATCTTTTTATATAAAAAAAATGTCTCGAATTGAAACACAAAATGAAATTATAGCAGAAGAAAATAGAATTGGAGTAATGACTCATGTAATTGTCGGATATCCAAATATACAAGCAACCGAAGATTTAGTATGTACTATGGCTGAAAATGGTGCCGATTTTATAGAATTACAAATCCCTTTTTCAGACCCTGTCGCTGATGGACCAACTATTTTAAAAGCATCGCAAATTGCTCTCGATAATGGAACAACTGTAGACGATGCATTTACACTTGCAAAAAATTTACGACAAAAAGGGGTTACTATTCCATTATTATTCATGACATATGCTAACATTGTGAATACATATGGAATTGAAAAATTTGCAGAAAAAAGTGCAAAAGTAGGTATTGATGGATACATCATTCCAGATTTGCCATTTGATACAAAAGAAGGACAAAAATTATTTGAAATTTCAAAACAATACGGACAAGAAATGATTCCCCTTTATGCTCCAACAATGAACGATGAACGATACGAATTCTTAAGCAAACATGCACAAAATATCATTTATGCAGTGTCTCGAACGGGAGTAACTGGAACAAAAGGTACAAATTCTGAAACCGATTTAGATATATATTTACAGAAAATTAAAAATTCGACATCTCAAAAAACACGAATAGCACTTGGATTTGGAATTCAAAGCCATGAACAAATTAAAAATTTAAATAACACCGTAGATACTGTTGTAATTGGTTCACATTTAGTACAAGTATTCGATGAAAAAGGAAATGATGGAGTTGCAGAATTTTTACAAAAAATATAAGCAAATATACGTGAATATAAAATATGTGCTTATATTAGGGTTTTATAACATCTCTTCCCCTATAATTCTAACGATACACCCCTATTGATATACTAAAACCAATCGTTTAGTGTTTTTGGTACTGGAACTTTTTCAACGATTGAATCAAGTAGAGCTTCAACTCCTTGCCCTGTTTTTGCTGAAACCTGTAAAATCTCTTCTTTTGGAACTCCAATAATATTTTCAATTTCTGTTCCTACTCGCTCTGGATCTGCAGCAGGTAAATCAATTTTATTTAAAACAGGAATAATTTCTAAATCGTTCTCCATTGCAATATATAAATTTGCAAGCGTTTGTGCTTCAATTCCTTGTGATGCATCGACCACTAAAATCGCACCTTCGCAGGCGGCGATTGATCGTGAAACCTCATATTGAAAATCCACATGCCCAGGAGTATCAATCAGATTTAACATACACCCTTTCCAATGCATTCGCACTGGTTGTAATTTAATTGTAATTCCTCGCTCTCGTTCTAAATCCATTCCATCTAAAACTTGAGACTGCATTTCTCGCTTTGTAAGCGTTCCTGTTATCTCTAGCATTCTATCTGAAAGTGTCGATTTTCCATGGTCAATATGTGCAATAATTGCAAAATTTCTAATTTTTTTACTCATTTATTTTTTTTATATAATACATCTATTCTAACAGTTTTATACTATTATTATCAATTCATTATCTTCTTACTCTCTTTTATTCTCTTTTATTCTCTTCTACTTCTCTTTTACTATTATTGTACTATTATTTTACTATTATTCTTGCCTGACTTTTGAAGCACAGATCCACCCCATAGACACAAGACTACTCCAACAAAAATAGCAATATCTGCAATATTAAAAATAGGAAAAGAAAAAGTATAATATATATCGTGATAGAAAAAAAGAAAATCTGTCACATGTCCATCTATAATTCGTTCCCATAAATTTGAACTTGCACCTGCAAGCAAGAGGGTAATACCCCATCTTTCGCTCATAGCAATATCTTCAAAATAATATACCCCCCAATACAAAATTCCAACAAGCAATACAACTCCAGAAAAAATTTGTAAAAAATAAGGAAGAGGAAAAGAAAATGCAACCCCTGTATTAAATGCTAATTGTAAAGAAAAAAAATGGGAAATAATTTCTATACCGCTCCCTTCTTGTAAGAAATATTGCGCCAAGATTTTTGTAACACTATCAAGAAAAAAGAGAATACAAAAACCCCAAATATATTGAGGATATAATACGAGCAATGTTTTGAGATTTATTCGCATAATACATACAATAAAAAGATGAACAGAGTAATAATACTCTATATATACTTTAGCAGAAAAATATAAAAAAAATGAGATGTAGTCTATACATCTCATTATAAATCATAAAGAAAGATATTATGCTTTCCCAAGAGTTTCTTGACCTGGTTCCCATGCTATAGGACAAAGTTCTCCACTTTGAGCAGCTTTAAGTGTTCGCAGAATTTCATCTACATTTCGTCCAATTGGTAAATCATTAACGGTTGATGAATGAATTTTTCCATTTGGATCAATAATAAATGTTCCTCGAAGAGACATCCCATCATCATGAAGTACATCATAAGAAATAGAAATTTCTTTTTGTAAGTCTGAAACTAAAGGAAAATTTAATTGACCTAAGTCTCCTTCACACCATGCTTTATGAGAATGTTCTGAATCTACAGAAACTCCAATAATTTGTGCATTTGTTTCTTCAAACGCTGAAGCTTTAGCAGAAAATTCTTTAATTTCTGTTGGACATACAAATGTAAAATCTAATGGATAAAAGAACACAACTGCCCATTTCCCTTTATTTAACACATCTTCATACAAAGAAGTTTTTGTAAACTCTCCTTTAAAATAAGAGTTTGCAGTAAAATCTGGAGCTTTTCCAGATACTCTCGCCATAACGTATTGATCTTCAAAATTCATAAGAATAGAAATAATAAATATTATATGTAAAATAATTGTTTTTAATTTAAAACAGCATTTTACTGAAAAAGTATAACAGCTTCCTCCCTCTTTTGATAGAGATTTTACGATCTATAATTTGGTGCTTCTCGTGTAATGGTTACATCATGCGGATGAGATTCTTTAAGCGAAGCTGATGTAATTTGTACAAATTTTGCTTTCTTATGGAGATCTTGAATATTCTTCGCTCCTTGATACCCCATAGAAGATTTAATACCTCCTACCATTTGATAAATTTCTCCTTGCACAGACCCTTTATATAAAATTTGCCCTTCAATTCCTTCAGGAACAAATTTTTGATTATCACTTATATTTGATTGCCCATATCGTTCTTTTCCACCTTCTTTCATTGCCCCCAAAGATCCCATTCCTCTATACGCTTTATATGTTTTTCCATTTACATAAATAAGATCTCCTGGACTTTCTTCTGTTCCTGCAAGTAACGAACCAACCATAATACAATCTGCACCAATAGCAATTGCTTTTGCAGCATCTCCAGAAAGCTTAATACCACCATCTGCAATTACCGCAATTCCTAGTTCTTTTGCCTTATCGGCACAATTTTTAATTGCAGAAAGTTGTGGAACTCCAATTCCTGTTACTACACGAGTTGTACAAATTGAACCAGGACCAATCCCAACTTTTACTGCATCTACACCACATTCTGCTAAAAATTCTACTGCTTCTGGTGTTGCAATATTTCCACCAATTATTGTGATATCTGGATAATTTTTTCGTACATATTTTACAGTATCTCCAACCCCTTTTGAATGCCCATGTGCAGTATCCACTACAATAACATCTACCCCTGCTTCAACAACTTTTTGCACTCGTTCTTCCATATTTTTTGCTGGACCAACCGCTGCGGCACACATCAATTTACCATCAGCAGAAATAGCTGCATCTGGGAAATCTCGTTTTTTTTCTATATCTCTTCGCGTAACCATTGCCTTTAATCGCCCTTGAGGACCAACTAATAATAATTTTGAAAAACTTGACTCTTCTAATAAATCTTGTGCTTTTGAAAGCGTTATTCCATCTTCTGCAATAAATAATTTTTCCAGTGGAACCATTCGTTCAGATACATCTAAATCGGCATGTCGAGAAATAAAATATGAACTCGCTGTAATAAACCCAACCAACGGAGTATCTAATGTTCCATCTTCTGTAACGGGAATATCTTTATACCCATATTTTGTCCGCAAGTCATATGCCTCTGAAATACTTGCATCTTGTGCAACAACAAAAGGATCCGTAATAAAACCATTTTCATAACGCTTTACTTTTTTTACCTCTGCAGCTTGTTCATCTGGATTCAAATTTTTATGAATAACTCCAATTCCTCCTAACAAGGCCATTGCAATTGCCATTTTATGCTCTGTTACCGTATCCATAGCCGCTGACATAACAGGGATATTTAATGAGACTTTTTCTGAAAGTCGTGTTTGAACATTTGTCTGATACGGTAAAATCTCTGAATACTGAGGAGTTAATAATACATCGTCAAATGTTAAAGCTTGATCAAAAGTAAATTGATTCATAAAATATAAGGAAAGTGAATAGTAATTTTTATTAGTAGTATTTAAGAGTATTTTTACACTTTCTTTTATAAATTTGCAATAGATTTTTTTAATTTCCATACTATTTTATTTATTTTTCAACACAAGTATCTATTTATTTGTTATACTTTCCGTATATTTTACTAAAAAATTATATTTCAAATATACTAAACACACTTGGCACACTTTTTCTTGGTTTTCTTCGAAATCCACTTTCTGCTCTTGGGTCTATAGTATCTCTTACGGTGCTCTTTTTTGTGATGTTTCTTTCTTTGATGTTCATGTCTTTTACATTACAAGCATCTCAATCTGCACAAGAATCCATTAAAATAACATTTTTTTTAAAAGAAGAGAGTAAACAATATAAAATTGCGAACCTAAAAGCGAAACTCTTAAATATGAAAACAGAGCAAGATATTGCTTCTTTTACATATATAACGCAGGAAGAAGCAAAAAAACAATTTTCAACTGTACAACCAGACCGATTTCTCTTTTTAGAAAAAAATCTAAAAGATCAATTTTCCCTGAGCCCAGCTTTTGTTATATCTCCCAAAAATAAAGATATTCAATCTCTTATTTACTATTTTTTACACAGCGATTTTGTAGACATAATTGATACAGAAAAACTTCAACAGTCGTCGTCTCAAATTGTAGAAAAACGAAAAACACTTGAGTTTTTAGAATTTATAAAAACAGGAGTAAGCGGTGTAATTATTGCTATTCTTCTTGGAATTTCTTTTATTATTGCCTCTTTTATTTCCTCATTATTTTATGCGCGAAAAGATGAAATTTTCATCATGAGACTTGTTGGTGCAACACATTCATATATTAGAACTCCGTTTATAATAGAAAGTATTCTCCTTACTTTTTTTGCACTTGGAGTAGGGTGGAGCATTTTTTTTCTTTTACGAAATATTGCAATTACACAACTGCTTCTTACCCTTTCGTCTCGAGAAGAAATGATTATAATTGCACAATCTATTCAAGCAATGTGGGATACATTTATGGAAATTATCCCTTTTATACTCGGAGGAATTACTTTATTTGTTACGATTACAACACTCATAACAGTTGAACATTTGCTTCAAAAAAAACAAGATTTATTATAACATGCACTATAATTCTACCAATAAATCTGCATGATTATTTTGCAAATATTGTAAATTTCCCTCTTCCTGTACCGAAAATACACCAGATATAATCACTTTTTTACGAAGTGTTATGATCTCTGAAAGAAATGCACCACCACATTTTCCTACAACTATTTCCGCCTCATTATAGTATGTATAAATTTCTGATGTTTGCACCCATGGAAGTACAGAATACTTTGAATTATTCTGTACACATGCAAAATTTTTCACTGTGTTATAATTTTTTCCAGATAAAATACAAATTTTATACTGCTTATACACAGAATGATTTTGTATTTTTTCCAAAATTTCTTCTTCATTTCCAAAAAGCACATTATGAAAAAAACAGAGAATCATTTTACTTTTTTTAGGTATTATATGGATATCTTTGTTTTTTTTAAGAGGAAGCGGAAATTCTGAAACACAAATTTTCTCTTCAATATGAGAAAGGTTTTTTATATTCGCTTCTAAATATTGTTTTGCATGAACATCTAAAACTCTGATTTCAGAAAGGTTTTCACTATTCCATGCCCAAGAAAAATGTGGTGTATAAAAATCTGTTACCTGTATAATAGTTTTTATATTTTTTTCAAAACAAATATCTAAAAGCTGTAACATCGGAAATGTTATATATATTTCTATATGAGAAATTTTTTTTAATTTTTTATTTAAACTATATAAACAGCTATTGATAAAAAATTTATCAAACCATGAAAAACGTAGTGTATTCGTATGAATATACAATTTTTTTAAAAACCAAAATGATGAATTATCAAAAATATATTTCACAATTTTTCCAAAAAAATATGCTTCTGCAATATCTATAATTTGAATACTCCTAATATTTCGACTCTGTACTGAATTTTCTAGTGCCTTTTTAATACCAAATGCCGCTGTTGTATGCCCATTTCCTACCCCTACGGTAAGTATTACAATATTTTTTTTCATCATGCACAAAAGAATGTATTTATCTACGAACCCAACCATTTCCAGCAATTTCTTCTACTACTCCAGACAGTGATAACATCATGAGCAAAGAAGAAAGCTTTGGTGCAAGTATATTTGTTTTTTTAACAATTTCATCAAAATGTGTGGGAGAATACGACAATGCATTATAGACATTTTTTTCATCTGCATTTTTTGGAAGATACTGTTGAACATTTTCTTGTGCAAAAAGTGAGTGTTGCGTTACTCCAAATTCTTCTAATACATCAGAAGCGTATTGAACAAGTTTTGCTCCTTCTTGAATAAGTTTATGCGGTCCTCTCGAGAGTGGAGAACGAATAGGACCAGGAACTGCAAACACATCTTTCCCTTGCTCCATTGCAAATTCTGCAGTTATAAGCGAACCAGATTTTTCTTTTCCTTCTACGACCAAAACTCCATCACTATACCCAGAAACTAAACGATTTCTTCGTGGAAAATTATACGGTGTTGGCGATGTTCCAAATGGAAATTCTGTAAACACTACTCCATTTTTCATAATTTCAAGTGCTAATTTTTGGTTTACAGATGGATAGACAATATCTAACCCTGTTCCCCAAAATGCAACGGTTGGTGACCCATTTTTAATTGCTTCTTTATGTGCAAGGGTATCAATCCCAAGAGCCATTCCAGAAACAATTGTAAATCCTGCCTGTGAAAGTTCTGGTAATAAATGTGAACATGCCCATTTTCCTTCATTACTCACCGTTCGGCTTCCTACAACTGCCAAAGCTTTGCGTGTAAGTTTTGAAAAATCCCCTTTCGCAAAAAGAAATACAGGTGCGTCCTCTATATTTTTTAAACTTTCAGGAAAGTCTTCATCGTCATGACACAATACTGTTACCCCATGTTTTTTACACTCTTCTTCTGCTTGTATACTATTTACTTTTTGTGTTTTTTCTAAAATTTTTTTTATACTTTTTGGATGAATTTTCATGGTTTGTAAGTCTTTTTTCAAGCGAGATACTCCATTTATTTTTGCATTTTCACATGCATCTTTTGCACGGTCTAAATCACCATAATATTCTATTATTTTTTTATATGATCCAATTCGTAAGCAATCGGCCATTGCCCAAAAAAGTTTTGTTTGAGGTTTCATTGTGTAGAAGATATATATCGCACATTATACTACCAAAAAAGACACCTCTTTTACGAGGTGTCTTTTTTTAAAGATATAAAACCTTTACTTTTTCCTAAGATATAAGTGAAATATTAATTTAAATCACATTCATCAAAATTATGAATTCCATATATACATGTTCTATCTAAGAAGTTCTTGTTTCCATCACTATCTGAGTCATCTAGCCCTTCTGTATATGTAAATGTTCCATCACTAGAAGTATATGTTTGCCCATCGAGCAACCCATC
>CAMZKZ010000026.1 GCA_947311645.1 uncultured Candidatus Altimarinota bacterium
ATATAAATATAGATATAGAAAAATCTGTAGAGTTTATGAAGAAGAAACTTAGCAAGTTACCTTCCAAAAAAAGAGAAGCAATTTATAATTTACAGAATACTGCAGGATTGTATAACGAAGAAATTGCTAAAACATTAGAATTTACAACAATAATTCAAAATAAAGATGGTACGATAAAACAAAACAAACTTGATGAATTTGGAGAAATTTTTCAGCGTGCTTTAGATATGAAGAGCATCGACAAGAAAATTGGAAAAGGAACCTTAACAATATTTTTTCAGAAAGACTATAATAAAGTATTTCTTTCTAATAAACAAAAAATGAAAGAGAAAAAAGAAAAAGAGCTAGCAGAAGCCTTAAATAAAATAACTCTCTCAAAACTTGTATCTATAGATCCGTGGAAAATTGAAAAACTTGCACAACACAAAGGAAATAAAGCAAAAGAATTAAAGACTTTCATTGCAAAAGAGTTGAAAATTTCTATTCCAGATAATATTTCAGACAAACAATTCGCAACATATATTCAAAAAAAAGTCCTCAATATGAAACTTGAACAGTATGGATATATTGGAGATATAACACTCAATAAACTCTATAAAAAAAATATTAATACTTCGCTTGAAGGAAATGAAGAGAAAGAGAAGGAAAGACAACAGATTATCAATAATTTGAAGAAATTTGATAAACAAGGATACGAGAAATATAAAAAACATATGTCGTATACTGCACGAACCCCAAAAGCAGAAGAAACAAAATACCTTAATGATACATTTAAAAACAAAAAGTCTTTTAAGAAGCTAATACAAAACTTAAAGAATACGAATAAGAAAGGGCTATTGTTAGATTACAATACAAAAAATTTATATATTGTAAGTGTTTCAAATGGAAAAGTACTGTATGAAAAAGCATATAAAACAGCAATTGGTGCAAATGGACACAGGACTCCAAAAGGATTTTTTTCTATGAATAACAAAACACTAAGAATAGGAAAGCTTGGAAGCGTGCTTTCCAATGAAGATAGAATGAGTCCAGCGCAATATAATAAAAAATTTGCAAAAGAAATTGCACAAGGAAAAAGAAAAAAAAGATTCAAAAGAAAATATTCTTCGCATGCAAAAGTACCATCTGTTCTAACTGGAAGAGTAACTGTTTCAACATTATTTTACCCAATAAAGGGAGGAGTTGGAGTGCATGCAACCAACAGAGAACAAAGCATTACCGTAAAAGGAGAAAATGCCAGCCATGGATGCATTCGAATGACTCATGCAGATGTAGTAGATCTCTATTACGAAAATAATAGAGAAAAATATAACGCTATTGCAATACTCTAAATTATATAAAAAATATATAGATTTTACGCTCTAAAAAATAATATACTAGAAATATAATACTTTTTATATTTTCATGAATTATATTGGATCAAAACATTCTTTACTTACTTTTTTACATGAAAATATTGAAAAAGTTACACTCTGCAATTCTACACAACAAAAACCAACATTTATTGATGGATTTGCAGGAACTGGTGCAGTGGGACTTTCCTTTCAAAAAGAAAACTATTCCATTGTTGCAAATGATATTCAATATTACAGTTTTGTTGTAAATTCTGGAAAACTCTTTTCACTCACACAAGAAAAGAAAAAAAAACTTACAAAAATTATACAGAATTTACAAAATATTACTCCTCCAGAAAATACAGAAACTGAAAAATTATCAGAATTCTTTGTGTACAACAATTACTGTCCAACAGGATCAAAAGAAAAAAAGAGAATGTATTTTACCGATGAAAATGGGAAAAAATGCGATGCTATCCGAATTGAATTAAATACTTTATTAGCATTACAACACATCACACAATCTGAATTTTACTATTTATTATGGTGTTTACTCGAAGCAATAGATAAAGTTGCAAATACCGCTTCTGTGTATGGTGCATATTTAAAAAAATTTAAAAAATCTGCACTCAAACCACTCTCTCTTGTATTACTTGAAACAGAAAATAGTAAAGATAAAGACAATAAAAATATTTCTAGTACTGTATACAATACGAGTATTGAAAAATTACTGGCAGATCCAAAGTTTACACTTCCTACAAAAAATAATATTTTATACCTCGACCCTCCATACAATCAAAGACAATACGCCCCAAACTATCATGTTCTCGAAACTATCGCAAAATATGATAACCCTGAAGTAAAAGGAAAAACAGGACTCAGAAATTATACGGAACAAAAATCAGAATTTTGTTCAAAAAGAACAGTGCATACTGCTCTTAAAACAATTATAGAACATACAAAAAAGCATCAAAAACAAAACAATATTTCCTATATTTTTCTTTCGTATAACAACGAAGGACTCATGTCTCCAGAATCAATCCAAGAAATTTTTGAAGAATTTGGTACATACTCTGTTGCAACCAAAGAATACGGAAGATTTAAAGCCGATAAAACAGAAAATAGAAACCATACCGCAAGTTCTGTTATAGAATATTTACACTGTCTTATTCTCAATAAATAATATTCCTTTTCGTACCGTAAATACTTGATATTTTGTTTCAAGCTTTTTTCCAGAAATATTATCTCTTGCATGTTTTTTTACAAAAGCAAGAAACTCAAGAAAAAATATGCGAGAAAATGCTTTTTTTATTAAAATTTTTCGTATAATTTCTGCCTGAACCTCTGTCATTACATTTAAAAATTTCCCAATTTCAAAACTCTTTTGTTGAAGACTCGCATTCGTAATACCGTGTGTTTCTAAAAAAATATGAGCATGCTGTTCTACTTCATTTTCCAATTGTTTAAACTGTGAAGCCTGTACCCATAAATGATGCTGTATATTTGGAAAACGCGTTTCCAATAACGGAAAAACTTCATTTCGTATAAAATTTCGTGTGAATACAGACTCAGTATTTGAATTATCGACACAATATTTAATATTATTTTTATCTAAAAAATCTAAAATTTTAGATTTAAATAAATGCAAAAGTGGACGAAATATATTTCTTTGTGTATCGTATTCTGTAATTCCAGATATACTTTTAATACCTCCACTTCTAAAAAATTGTAATAAAACAGTTTCTGCAACATCATTTTTATGATGCCCAGTTACAATTACAGATTCAGTATTCTTCGCATATTTTTGTCGTATATTTTCTAAAAATTCATACCGTGCGTGTCGTGCTTTTTCTTCAGATTTTTTTGGATTTTCCCAATGCCCTATTTCACATAGAATGTTTCGTGTTGTTGCATATTTTTTTACAAACTCTTCATCTCTATTATTTGCACCATCTCTCACTTCCATATGATGATTAAAATGTGCACAAATAATATTACTATACCCATGCTGTAATAGCTGTTCTGCTAAAAAAACAGAATCTGGACCACCAGAAAAAGCGACAACTATTGTGTCGCTTTTTTTATATTTTTCTAAAAATTTTTCAGAAATCATAGAACAAAAAATTTATTATGATTTTAAATCATTCCCTTCTCCTACTAATTTTGTAAGAATTGTATCTATAAAAAGCCCTACAACTCCCGAGAATACTATCATAAATCCAAATGCCATTAGTTGTTCCGACCATACCCCATCAATAAATAAATCTAATGCCGAAGGAAGAGCTACAAATATTCCCATTGCAAACCCTCGCAATACATATGGTAAGCGAAATCCAAATAATGGATGCACTGTCATATACCCTGCAAGTCCAACCACAAAACCAAGTAAAGCCTTTTGTGCAACCATTCCCCACATCATAAAATTTGAAAACGACCACTCTGTTAGTGCCTGCAATTCAGGTCGTAACCCAGTATGTTGCGTAAATCCATAAAAAGATAATAGCCCTAAAAGTGCTCCCAATACCATTCCTCCACATAATCTCATTGCTGTTTTATTCATAAAATAATTGTAAAATTTAAAAAAATATATATTTATTGCTCATTTTTATACTACAGAAATTTTTGTAAACTTTCCAGCTTATCTAATTTTTCCCATGGAAAATCACTTCTTCCAAAATGCCCATAACTTGCAGTTTCTTGATATATGGGTTGTTTAAGATTTAAATGTTCAATGATTTCCTTTGGTTTTAATCCAAAAATTATAGGAATAATGTCTGCAATTTTTTCATCAGAAATTTTTCCTGTACCAAAAGTTTCTACAAATACAGAAATAGGTTCTGCCATACCAATCGCATATGAAATTTGCACTTCACATTTTTCTGCGAGCCCAGATGCAACAATATTTTTTGCAATATATCTTCCCATATATGCCCCACTTCTATCAACTTTCGATGGGTCTTTTCCAGAAAATGCTCCTCCTCCGTGCCGTGCATATCCACCATAGGTATCAACAATAATTTTTCGTCCTGTTAGCCCTGCATCTCCTTGTGGTCCACCAATGGTAAAACTTCCAGTTGGATTCAAATGATAGACTGTATTTTCATCTATCCAGTCTTTTGCAATAACATCTATAACTTTTTCTTTTAATATTTTTTGTAATTCAGCTTGTGTTATATGTTCAGAATGCTGAGATGAAATTACAATAGTATGAGCACGCACAGGTTTTCCATCTTTATATTCAATAGTGACTTGCGTTTTTCCATCTGGACGCAAGCCTAAATGCTCATCTTCTTTTCGAATTTTTGCAAGCTGAAATGCTAATTTATGTGATAAAATACTTGCCAACGGCATAAGTTCTGGTGTTTCATTACACGCAAATCCAAACATCATTCCTTGGTCTCCTGCTCCAGTATCTTCTTTTTCTACCGTTGCTGCTGCAATTTCTGGACTTTGCTCCTCTATTGCAGATTGCACACTACATGTTTTATAATCAAATCCAATATCAGAACTTGTATACCCTATCTTTTGTATAACTCCTCTAATTACCGATTGAAAATCAACATGTGCTGTTGTGGTTAATTCTCCAAACACTAAAACCATTCCTGTTTTTGTAGCGGTTTCCACTGCAACACTTCCATTTGGATCTTGGGATAAAACAGCATCTAAAATGCTATCTGAAATTTGGTCACACATTTTATCTGGGTGCCCTTCGGTTACTGATTCCGATGTAAATAAATAATTTCTTGAAGATGAAGACATATATGTTATAATAAAAAGATATATAATTATAGAATTATCATTGAGCTTTTTATTATACCTATATTGTCGTAATAGATATTCATTTCTTTTAGATGAAGCACCTTTATTACAGATGTAATAGGTTGCTGGTAGGTCATAAAGCTAAATCTCTCGCTACGCTCTCAATGAATAATTTACAATAAGAGTATCCTATTGTGATACGAATTACAATAATATTTACCACTTGATACTCTTCCCCCCTCTCTTTTATACTTTTCTCAAAGATATATATTTACATTTCTGTACTCTTCTTTATTCTATACACAATCTAAACATAATATGAAAACTCATAATTTTTTTGGAAAACCACATAATTTTAATTATAAAAATATTGATTTTACACACAATTTTATTCGTGACAACTGTGATATAAAAAATATTACGGTTATTCAACCCCTCCAAACACATTCAAATACCGTGATAGAAATTACACAAGAAAATAAAAATATCTATGAAACACACAATGAAAAATGTGCATGTGATGGAATATGGACCAGAGAAAAAAATATAGCACTTTCTATTAAAACCGCAGATTGTATGGCAATAATTTTTAAACATAAAACTGAAAATATTATTGCGAATCTTCATGCAGGGTGGCGTGGAGTCGCAAATAAAATCGTGAGTACTTTCTTGCAAAATTTTTCCACAGAAATAAATAAAAATTTTGAAGTATATATCTCTCCAAGTCTTCTTTCTTGCTGTTGCGAATTCACAAATCCCTACAAAGAAACCCCTCCTTTCTTTCATGAATATGTGAGAAAAGAAACACAAAATGAAGAAACACACTATTTTGTAAACCTACAAGAAATTATAAAAAAAGAGCTTATCGAACACTCGATAAGCCCAAAGAATATTTTTTTAACTGATATATGCACAAAATGCACAGATAGCTTTTGGAGTCATAGATGCAATGAAACAGAGAGAAATATTTCCTATGTTATTCAAGATTTTTAACTCTTCTCTCGCTTTTTATTGGCACAACTCTATTCCTCTATTAATTCGTACAAGACTTCGTTCTTTTCCAAAAATCTCTAGTAATTCCAATGTTCCTGGCGAAAATTCTGCCCCAGAAAGAGCAACACGCAACGGATACAAAATATATCCATTTTTAAATCCAGCTGCTTTTATTTTTTCAACAAATACAGTTTTTAGAGAATCTGCTGTAAATTCAAAACTCTCATCTAAATGCTCTATTACATTTTTTGCAAATTCCAATGATTCTACTGCAGTTTCAGCACTTGTTTTCATTTTTTTATGAAAATAAATATCTGTTGAATACGCAAGCCTTGCATCATCAGTATAAAATAATTCCAGATTGTCAAATACTTCCGAAAGCTGTTTTGTTCTATCTTTTACCAAAGCAAGTGCTTCTTTTAAAAATAGAGCATTTTTTTCAGAATTCAAATCTCCAAATGTTGTAAGAGGAAAATTATATTTTTCAGAATTTTTCACATCTTCACTCTGCCAATATTCCAATATTCTTGTATAAAATTCTGAAATATCCATCTTTTTTATCCATTCTTGATTTATCCATTTTAATTTTTCAATATCAAAAATTGCACCTCCTTTATGCACTCGGTCTACGCTAAATTTTTCTACCAGTTCTTCCATTGTAAAAATTTCTTGCTCATCACTTGTATTCCATCCTAAAAGTGCAAGAAAATTTACAAGCGCTTCTGGTAAAAACCCATCTGCTAAATAATCATCTACCGAAACTTTATTTTTTCGTTTTGAAAGTTTTGATTTATCCGCATTTAAAATAAGCGGTAAATGTGCAAATGTTGGAATATCAAATCCAAATTCTTTAAATAATAAAATTTGCTTTGGAGTATTTGAAATATGATCTTCTCCACGAATTACATGAGAAATTTTCATGTCGTTATCATCTATAACAACACAAAAATTATATAATGCTGTATCTAAATTTTTTGCAATTACAAAATCATCAAGTTCTGTAAGTTTAATAGTAACTTCACCTCGTACTGCATCTGTAAAGGTGATTTCAGTAATATCTTTTGGAAGTTTGTATCGAATAACCGATTTTTCTCCTGCATTCAACTTTTCTTGTACCAATTTTTTATCCGCATTTCTCCATGTTTCAGGGTATCGAAATGCTTTTTTTTCTTTTTGTGCTTTTTCTCGTAATTCATTTAATTCTTCTGGAGTAGAAAAACAATAATATGCTTTATCTTCTGCCAAAAGCTGTTCTATGTATTTTTTATAGACTCCAGCTCTTTCACTTTGATACACAACATCAGTTCGAGAACTTTCCCAATTTTCCCCCCAAGCCATTCCAAGTTTTTGTATTCCAGACAAAATATTATCTTCGTATTGTTTTTCAGAACGGTTTTTGTCCGTATCTTCCATTCTCATTATTGCTTTTCCATTGTTACTTTTTGCAAAAAGAAAATTATATAAAACAGTTCGTGCTGTCCCAATATGAAAAAATCCTGTTGGAGATGGTGGATATCGTACAATTATTTCGCTCATGATAAAAAATATAAAAATATAAGCTTATCATATCATGTATACATGAGTAATTCTAACAAAATGAAATTTTAGATATATTTATTTGCTAATTTAACAAATTCTTTTGGCAATATATTTTGGTTTTTTGCTTCTGCTAATAAAGCAATTTGTGAATCGCTTAAATCAATTTTTTCTCCTTTAATAATGCTATCAATATCGCCTTTTGCAAAAATTGACTTATGAGCTGTTTTTATTTCTTCTACTTCTTCTGCATTGAAACCTAAATCATCTTTTAGAAATTGAATAAAATCATCTTGATATGAAGTATCAAGCTCAATAATTCGCCGAAATTTCATTGCTTTACGCTTTAATTTTTCTACTACAATTGCATTATTCATTACAGACTTTTCATTATTTTCTTCAGGAGCGTATAATGCATAAATTTTATCTATAATCTTTTTAAAGATTGCTGCATTTTGTATTTTAAGTCCAATACCACTTAGCATTTCATCATATAGGTGAGGTTGACCTATAGCATTCAATTTTTTATCTTTATTTTTTATAATATAGTTTGCACTAAAATATTCATTATTAGGGCTCGTACAATCTTTAATTAAATCTTTATAAATATCAGAGATTGCTAATTCTCTAAAATATTCATATGACTCATTATAATTTAAGTCTACATCATTCATAAAATTATGAAGAAATGATTTTATTTCAGCATCTGTAATTCCATTTCCTGGTATAAATGTTTGCAACTTTGTATTTAACTGTTTAATCCATGCATAATAGTCATGATTTTTTAATCCTAAATTTAAATCATTCATAGCTTGTACAGATGGTATAACCTGTATTTCAAAAGGAGTTGCATTGTTCGCTTCTACTGATTGCAATTTACCAATAGATCTCGCACCAGGTCTATTCGCACCTTCTTTTGATGAAGCTCCTTCTACTGCAATAGGCGAAATATATTTCATTCCTTCATACCGACTTGTAAAAATACGCCCCATTCTTTCATTTACCGAATTAATTTCATCATCTGAAAGATTTGATGGGCTCTCTATCACAATACGACAACGCAAAATATCGTTAATTAATTCTTTTTTTTCTAAATCATCCCATTTATTCTTAAACTTATCAGCAATTGAAGACTGCGTTTTTATAGGACCAATAGATACTTGTAATTTAAAAGTCGTTCCTTCAATATTAATTTCATACTTGCCTTTTTCATAAGGAATCCCCAACCCAGCTAATAATTTCTCTCTAAATAATATATTATTTTTTTCTGCATCTTCTAAATATTTATTTTTTTCAATAATATTTTGAATAATAAGTTGTTTAAAAAATTCTTTTACTTTATTTCTTTTATTATTAAAAAGAGTCGCTATTGCTAATTGCTCTTTATTACTAGATGTTTGCAATAGCAATTTTCTTTCTGCATCCTTTAATGATTGTAATCTCAATAGATTAAAAACTGCTGACCTTTCTTTTTGTAATAATTTTTTTGGATCAATCTGTTCTTTAATATCTTCACTTAAACTATAAAGTGCAATAAAATCTTGAACCTCTTTAATATCTTGTATATTTTCAAAGCCTTCAAGAGTTTCAAACTTTTCAGATAGATTTTCACCTGTAAAGGTATTCCCTAGTATAGATTTCAACCCTAAAGTTTTTCCTGTAAAATCAAAAAGTTTGTTCATCATACCTGCTGAGATTTTTTCATCAGGATTATCTTTAAAATTTTCAAAGTAATGTTCTAGTGTCTTTAGCAATCTTTCTGCTGACATATTTTTTAAATTTTCTTCATTAAAATCAATTACTGGAGATTTATTTTCAGACTGATAAATTTCTTCTCCAGGAATATTAAACCCCTTATTATTCAATACTTTTTCAACCATTGACCTAAAAAGTGTTTCGTCTTTTAAAAATTGTATTTGTTGTTCTAAATCTTCAGAATCGGGTTCTTCTTTTTGTTTTTCTTCTAATTGCTTCAAGTGTTTAATTTTAAGAATATTTAACCCAACCATCAACTCATTGTAATCAATATCCTCAAAATACTCTTGAATATATTCTTCAATAGTCTTCTCTAAATGATTTATAAAATCAGCAAGAGTATCTATAGATTCCTGACATCCACCCCCCTCATCAAGATTATACAACACTCTATTTTCACAAAAATTTAAAATTGAATGCTCTCTATTGTACTGTGTATTACACATAATGTAAAAATAAAATAATATTTCAGATAAGTATACCACAAAAAACACATATTTAAAAATTTATTTTCATGGTATTATTTGTATAAGAAAAATATTTTACAAAAAATACTATGATTGATTTTTTACTTGCCAATGCACTCAATATTTTATATTTAGCACTTTCTTTCTTTTTAATCGTTACTGCATTTCTTCTTATTCCAATACTTTTTAGACTTTCAAGAACATTAAAAAATATAAATAAATTAACAGCAGAAATTCAAGATACTCTCGAATTATTTCAAAACTATTTATGGCAACCTGCACGACTAATGATTGCCTTTAAATCTGGTGCAAAAAATATTATAAATATTATAAAAAGCTATATTAAAAAATAAGAGAAGAGAAAATAAGAGAAGAGAAAATAAAAAAAGAGAGAATATTAAAAAAATAGAACATGTATTACGCATGTTCTATTTTTATATTTCTTACTTCTTGCAGATTTTCAATAAATAATTCTTCTGATTTTTCTACAATATCTTTTTTTATATCAGGTTTCGGATTCATAATTTCAGCTATTTCTTTCTTTTGAATATCTTTATTTTTTGCATATTTCCGCACTTCTAAAGCATTAAGTGTTTTTACTTTTGTACTTTCTTGTAAAGACTGCACATCTGAAATAAAATTTTGCGGAAGATTTTTTTGAATCGCATCAATTTCAAACGATTGTTTTGCTAACACAAAATTTACTGCATTTTGGTACGATATATGCGTATCATAACTTGCGATTAAATGAATTAAATCTTCTCGTTCTTGAATATTAAAATCTGACAATCTCTCGTATTGCGAAATTTTATGTAATAAATGAAAAATAGCAGGAAGTGTATTTCTTGAAATAATAACAAATGTATATCCTGATTCTTGAAATATTTTTTTAGAAAGTTGGTTTACTTCTTCCTCTGGCATAATAAAAAATATTGTAGAATAAATTTTATTAAACACCTTTTCAGACTGTACAATAGAAAATTTTTCTGCTGTATGTTTTACCTGTTGTGCAATATATGCTTTTGGATTCTTCGATTTTTTTGCATCAAATATTATATACTGATCCAAAAACTGTATCATACAATCTGGCTTCAATTGAAAGTCAAAATCAACGGGTAAATGTTCATTATCAAAAACAGGAAAGGTATAAGATGATGACGCAATAATTTGTTTTATTTCTGCAATAACATTTTGTTCGTGTTCTGCCCATAAACGATATTTTTCATTTTCTGTTTTTTTCTGCATTTCCTCTTCTGTACGAATCATTCTATTTTTTTCTGATTCTAACGCAAGTCGTGAATATTCTAGTTTTTCAAGTTTATCAAAAAGTTTTTCTTCATTATGTTTTTTTGCTGTTTCGAGTTCCGAAATTTTATACCGCTGAGACTGCTGTATCTGTGTTGATTCAAAGCTTTCCGATTCTAATTTTTTAATATATTCATCTTTTTTTTGTTCATCTTTCTTTGTATACAACAAAAAAAATACAAAAAGAATTGCGGTAATTCCAGAGCCCAAAAAGAAGAAATCAGATGGAGATTCAAACATAAATATGAATTAGAAAAAAGCCTAAACCCTCATTTTTAAAAATCCCAACTCCCTTTCATACTTGTGCTTTGTGTGTAGTTTACAACTGTACTTTCAAAGAAATTTGTTTTCTCTCCATTGTTATCTTCCATATGCTCTAAATGTTTATATGGAGATTTTATCACATCTGGATAAATAGGGGATATTCCAAGTGATAACATTCTTTGATTTGCAAGCCATTTTGTATACATCTCTGTTGAAGAAGTTGTAATTCCTTCAATATCGTTTCCTAAGATATGATTTGTCCACTGAATCTCTTGTTCTACAGCAGTTTTCGTCATCTCTATTATAACATCTTCATTATACATTTCTGGAAATTCTTTTTTTATTTCCTTTAATATATTTGCAAAAATTGTAACATGTGTAAGTTCATCACGACGAATATAAGAAATCATTCGTCCTGTTGCTATCATTTTTTGATTATAAACAAGTGTATCAAAAAATGCAAAACCGTTATAAAAATACAAACTTTCAAGAAGATAATTCGCAACTATTGCTGTAAAAAAGTTTTCATCATTTGGTGTATCTAAAAATTTTTGATACAAGTCTCCAATATATGAGTTTCTTTCTAGTAATACTTTGTCGTCTCTCCAAAAATAATATATCTCTTCTCGCTCTTGAGCCGATACAACTGTTTCTAAAATTGTTGCATAACTTTGTGAGTGGATTGCTTCTTGATACGACTGTATAGAAAGTATTAGATTTACTTCTGGCGATGTAATATAATCAGCAAAATGCGGAAGATTTACCGTTTGCAAGCTATCCAAAAATGTTAGAAAAGATATAACCCCTTTATATGCTCGTTGTTCTGCAGTACTTAAACTTTTAAACATTGTTGCATCGTCAGATAAACCCTTCACTTTTTCTGGCAACCAAAAGTTCCCAACCATTACTTGATACATATTTTTTGCCCACGAATATTTTACATCGTTTAGATTAAAAATACCTGTTGAGCTTCCTTTTATTATTCTTCTATTTTGAATAGAATCGTCTCCATCTTTGTTAAAAATTGGACGAGGTATCATTTTATTGTTCATTTGTTTTCCTTATTTTTTAAAGCTAAAATGGCTACCCCGGTAGGATTCGAACCTACGAATGAGGGATTCAGAGTCCCTTGCCTTACCGCTTGGCGACGGGGTAACACACAGAAACTCTAGCATAAAAATATACAATATTCCAAGTTTTTATTCTCTTATAGAGGCATAGTGAATATTATCTTCTTCGCCCACCGTTTTGAACCTTCTGCACTTCTTTTTTTGCCAATAGCATAAGATGACTATGAATAGAATTATACTGACCCTGTGAAAGTCTTTGGCCAGTACTATTTAAATTCTCTGCTATATTTAGCATATGCTTCTCTACAGAACTAGTACCAATCGTAGGAGTTATCCCTTGCCGCATATCCCTTAACATCCTACTAATAGCTCTATTAATAGAAAATCCTATATCTGCAGAAAGATTATAATTCCAATGTGCATTCATAGTATCGCCATAATACTTTAATTCCCCATCTCGACCTGGTGTCCCCTGCCCAGCAATTACATCTGAAAAATACTCATTCATCTGCGTATAATTACAAAGCATTTGCTATTTGATATATAAGTGTTGCCATTTCTCCACGCGTTATATCATACGATACATCAAATATTTTTACGCCAGCATTTTCTAATTCTTGAGTAAAAGGTAACCACCACTGTTCACCTTCCCCAATATCTCTGTATCCAAAAAATACATTTACCAATATTTTTGCAGCTTCTCCAAATGCTATATTCTTATTTGGACGAAAAGTATTATCAGCATACCCCGTTATAACACCTTTCTGTTTTGCAAAATTAACATAATCATAATACCAATCATCTGCTTTTATATCTGAAATATCATAATGCATCGTTCGAGAAATTTCTTCTGTTGAATATTCTGCTAATAAAATAATTTTTGTAAATTCTGCTCGTGTAATTTTATGTGCAGGTTTATACGAACCATCATTATACCCATTTACCAATCCAATATTTTTTACATATTCTATTCCATTAAAATTTTCATCATACGAAAATACATCTACAAACACAGAACCTTCATCAATAGCAGTATCTATACTTTCATTTATCAACACACAGAATTCTCCATCGGTAGACCACTCATACCCATCATCACAATAACATAAGGCATCACCTTCATTATAATGCGAATATTCACCAAAAACTTCTTCACAAAGAAGGTCATCTACCTCTCCTTCTATACATACTAAATTATCAACATCCAGCGGATCTTCCCATATAAAACCTTCTTTACAATTACACTCTTCAGCACTCGCATCATAATAATTATTTGATCCTGATGAACATGCACCTCCATCAACAAGAGGAGTTTCTTCAACTTTTATACATGTATAATCATCTTCTTTCATTGGAAACTTCCAATCAAAACCTTCTGCACATGTACACCCAGAAATAGCAGGATTATAAAATGAATTATTTTCTATTGTTCCACATCCATCATAAAAAATATCAGGAATACAACTTGTTTTTGTTGCATTAAACACAAACCCTATTTCACACTGACATGCACTTTGTTTATCCGTTTTATACTGATGCGTTCCACACACTGCACTATCAGTACTTTTATCAAAAATTGTATTTTCTAAAAAAGTTTCTATTGTAGAAGCATTTACCATCCACCCAATATTCCCTTCTCCTCCAGAAACTGCCGTAACAATACCAATAATTTCACCTTTTTCATTATATGCTGCTCCTCCAGAATTTCCCGAACTTACCTTTACATCTGTTTTAATATAAAAATCTTCAAAACCACTCACCTTTCCAGATGTATATGTAATAGTATCTCCTCCGATTCCTGGGTATCCAAATACATAAATATTTTCTGCAATTTTTACAGTTTTTTGGAGTACAAAATTAAAATCTACAAGAAATGTATCATAAAAAAATTTTACGTTCGCATCTTCTAAATAATCCGAATGAATATATGTATTTAAAAGTGCTAAATCTGAATCTGAATCATATTTTTCAACCGATGCCGTTCCAATACATGTTGGTTTTTTTGCTTCATTATATGTAAAACACACTTTTATAAGCGTATCTTCTCCAGATATCACTGTATCTACAACATGATAATTCGTAAGAATATTTAATTCTTTATTTATAATAACTCCCGTTCCGGTATAATTTGTAACACCTTTTCCCCCTATTTCAAGATACACTGTTCCAAATGTTTCAGATGAAAAGTTACTTGTTTCTGATGCAAACACAGCACTCGTTACTCCCACTAAAGAGAGCAATACTAATTTTATAAAACGCAACATACAATACAATGATAATTCAAAAATACACAGTTTATAAGATTTTTCCCTAAAATCTCGCAACTCCCCCTTTTTTTTCTAAATCTACAACAATGTCTTTTTCAATTTTTTTCACTTCTTTATCCGTAAGCGTTCGTTCATCAGATTGAAATCGAAATGAAAGTGTTACTGATTTTTGTCCTTTTTCAACTCCTTCACCTCGCCATACACTTTCAACTTCTGCTTTCACAATTAAAGGACTCACTTTTGCAATTCCTTTTACAAGCTTATCTACTGCTAAACTTTCATCACACAATACCGAAATATCGAAATCTACTGCTGGAAATTTTGAAAAATTTTCCATTTTTGGTTTCCGTGCTAATAAATTTTCAAATGGTTGTAATGTAATACATACAATAGAAGTATTGAGTGGTAAATTAAATTTCTTTGCAATTCGTGGGTGTACTTCAAAAATTTTAACAGATGCATCTTTTCCTGCTGTCATTACCGCACCACGCCCTGGATGAGCAAACGATAAATCGTATACTTTCGACTGTATTCGATACGGCATATAAAACGATGCAAAAATTTCTTCTGCTACGGCTTTTGCACTAAAAAAATCATCTCCTACCAATAACGCAGTAATTCGCATTTCTTCCACTTTTTTTCCATTTTGTAAGGAATACACATTTCCGCTTTCAAAAATACGAAATTGTTTTTCTGTTCGCATATTCCGTTCTGCAACTTCAAAAAGACGCGGAGAAAGAGATGTTCTCATAATATTTACATCTTCAGAAAGCGGATTTTTTACTACAATATGTCCAGCATTATCCGTTGGCATTTCCATTTTTTCCAACAGATTTTTTCCATAAAATGAAAGTGTTAAAATTTCATAAAATTCATTATTTACCAAAACATTTGCAATTCGCTGTTCTACTTTTCGTGCATTAGATTTTGGTTTTTCTTCAATAGCAATAACAGGAGCAACTCCATCAATATTATTTAATCCATAAATTCGTGCAACTTCTTCTGTTAGATCATCTGTAATTTTTATATCTCCACGAAAATATGGAACCGATACTTTCATTGATTCTGTTGTGATATCGGTAAGAACAAATTCTAATTTTTCTAAAATTTCTATAATATTTTCATTTGTTAATTTTTCTTCTGGTAATCCAATTCTATTTTTAATATCAGAAAAATCTACATCAATCACAGTATTTACAAACCCTTCTGCATTTGAAGATTTTTGGAAAATATCAGATGTAACTTTTGCATTTGGGAAATGCTCACAAATCAGTTCTACTGCACGAATTAATCCTTTTTTTGCTAATTGTACAGGAACTCCTTTTTCATAAATAACCGATGCATCTGTTCGTTGTGCAATTGCTATCGATGCCCTCCGAATTAAAACGGGGTCATAAACAGGAGCATGTAATAAAACATTTTGAGTACTTTCTGAAATTCCAGAATTTTTTGCTCCTTGAATCCCACAACAATCTATAATTTCTCCATTTGCATCTTTAATGATAATTGCATTTGCAGGCAGTATTTTTTCTTCACCGTCCAAATTCACCATTGTTTCACCTTTTGTACTCAGATCAAAAATAAAATCACTTCCCGATTGATCTGTATCAAATGCATGCAGTGGCATCCCCAATTCAAACATTACAAAATTTGTAATATCTACCAGAGCATTTTTTGGCGTAATATTTACAGACTGTAAAAAACTTTTAATTTTCTCTGAACTCTCCGTTTTTCCATCAACTCCAGAAATTGTAATAGCCGAATACTCTGGGAGAATATCTTCTATTACTCTCTCTTCTTTTTGCTCTAACGCATTAAAATCAATATTGAGACTAATAGGTTTATTTTCAGCTTTCACAGAAAGAGAAGTACATTCAAATTTTTCTACAATATCTTTTTTCCATGTTCCCAGTCCACATGCAACAAATTCTCTTGCGAATCCAATATGAGAAAATTGATCTGCTCTATTGGTAATAGAAGTGTTTTCAATTTCAAAAATTACATCATTTTTATTAAATACATCTGCAAGGTTTTCTCCTGCATCTCTTTTTAAATGTGAAATATCTACAATTTCTTTTTCTCCTTGTTTTGGAAAACGGTCAGCCAGCCCAACTTCTTCCGCAGCACAAATCATTCCAAGACTTTCAACACCTCTAATTTTTGTTTTCTTCATTACTACAGGATCACCTTCTCCATGCCATAAAACACTTGCTCCAATTTTTGCAACAACAACATCTTGCCCCACTTCTAAATTTGAACCACCACACACAACTTGCAATAATTCGCCAGATTTTTCAGCAACATCAACCATACAAATTCGTAACGCATCTGCATCTGGATGAGAAGCAACTTCTGTAATTTTTCCAACTACAATATTTTCAAAACTTTTTCCTTGATAAATAATATCATCTACTTCTGCAGATTTTTCTGTTAAAATATCACAAATAGTTTGTGGATTTTCTTCTGTTATATCTATAAATTCTTTTATCCAATTAAGAGAAACAAGCATAGTGTATAGGGTTTAAGTATATATTTTATTATTAAAATTCGAGAAAAAGAGTAACAAATAAAAAAAGTCTTGCAAAGACAAAAGATATACTGTACAATTATATGAAGCACAAAAAAGCTTCAACAAAAACAGATACAAACATTTGACCTTTTAAAACATTATACTCTTTTTCTTTCGAAAAGCAGATAGATATGAGTTATAAACGTACACAAACAGTGTAAAAAAGTTTATAATTTTTATCTCTCTACTTTTCGATGACCTTTCTCGACACTTTTAATGCCGATAGAAGCCACCGGAAAGCAGGGATTAATTTTATATTTTATGTAAAAATTAAAATATATAAAAAAATTAATAATAACCTTGCAGATCCAATTTTACTCTAAATATTCTATAAAAAAAATATTTATAATAAAATGCTTTTGCTATTTAAAAAAACACAAACACAAACACATTCAAACATTTTTTATTATTTTTTTGAAAATTAAAAACACTCTAAAAAAATATAATTTGCGAGAAAGGTAGAGAGATTATTTATATTTTTGCCCTGTCGACAAAAATATAAAAACCTTCTGTTTAAAACGATACAAATATTCTCTATATATAAAAAAAATAGAGAAAAAAATATTCGTTTTAAACTGCTTATAAAAAACTGATATGTATAATTACATATCAGTTTTTTTGTGTTTCTAGCATTATAAAAATGCAATAAAACACCTTACACCAAATCTACATTTTTTAGACTATATCTCCAGATCGCAAGATTGTCAGAATTTCTTCCTCCTCCTTTTGTAATTCTGCAATATATTTTGTATTTTAAGGAGAGGTAGCACGCGCTTTTACAATTTTCCCCTGCAGGCTAGATAATTCTTTTACTAGTTTTTTTCGCGTTTTTTCGCGTTTTTTCGCTTTCTTCAAAAGCAGACACTTCTTCAGCTAAGCCTTCCATCGCTCTTCTATCATTCTTCTTTATTATTTCCCAAATTTTTTCAGGAGTATTCTTTTCTGTTGGATGGCCAACCTCTAATTCATCACTAGCAAACACTGCAGGAACACCACCTTCACCTCCATAATCCTCACTATACTGCTTACTATCCTGCCTACCTTCACAGTATTGTACAGCTTCTCTTAATTCTTCAATAGTAAGACCAGCTGGAACTTTTTCCATAAATTCACTAAGTATTTCTTTTAAAAACGCCATCTCTTCTTCCAAAGAAAGTTCTTCATATGGAACACCTGTAGGTAAATCTGTAGAAATATTCATTGTATATATGATAAAATATCTATACAATTATACAATACAATATGACAAATACGCAAGATAAAAACATAATTCAAAAAATTAAAGAAGAACCCGTTATTTTTATGTTTCAAAAAATGTGGAAATATACCGATTCAAAGAAATTAATACTTCTCTTTTCAGGTCTTTTTTTACTTTCAAATGTTTTACTCTTAGTATTCCCACTTATCTTTGAAGCAATTCTTAATGAAATTCAGCATAATGGAGTTACCGAAAACAACATCAACCTCTTATTTTTATATATTGCATCCTTCATAGGACTCTCTCTTCTCTTTTGGATATTTCATGGTCCTGCACGCGTATTAGAAGGAAAAAATGCAATTGAGACTGAAAAAAATTACCAAGAAAAAGTTTTACAAAATATATTAAACCAAAGTTTAAGCTGGCACACAGAAAGACAAAGCGGAGACACCTTGGATAAACTCGAAAAAGGAAGAACCGCTCTTTTTAATTTTTCACGCTCTTTTTATAATTTTATAGCAATTGTAATAAACACTATTGGAATTTTTATAATGATAAGCGTATATAATCCTTATATTTCAAGTTTTTTATTTCTTGCAATTACTTTTGCAATCATCCTCATACTCCTTTTTGACAAACACCTTGTTCGTAAATACAAAGAAATCAACACACATCAAAATAAAATTACTGCAAAAATATTTGATTCTATTTCCAATATCACCAGCATTGTTATTTTAAATATTAAAGAAAAAATTACATCAGAGATACAACACAGCATAGAAAAACCAATTCCACTATATATAAAAACCTTTACTATAAACGAAACAAAATGGTTTTCACTCAGCATGGTCTTGCATTCTCTTACTTCTCTTCCACTCGCATTTTATATTTATTATAATTATTCGCATAGTATTCTAATTGAAGCAGGATCAATCAGTGCATTATATATGTATCTTCGTAAATTAACAGATTCTTTCATGAGTTTTGGAGGACGGTATGATGATGTAGTGCGTCAAAAAACGAATATGCTGAATGCAGAAGAACTCGAAAATTTAGATAAAAACAACTCTAATACTGTACACAATACAAAAATACAAAAATTTACACACTGGAAAAAAATACATATTAAAACCTTACAATTTGGATACAAAAAAAATATATCAGATATAAATATTCAAAACTTCGTTTTACACAAAGGTGAAAAAATTGCAGTTATTGGTGAAAGTGGTGGAGGAAAAACTACATTTTTAAAACTTCTTCACGGATTATATGACAAAGCAAAAAGCAATATTATTATTACGCAAAATAATAATATATCCACAGAAATAACTACAAATTTTACAGATATAAATATAAAATCTACACTAGTTCCACAAGAACCAGAATTATTTTCTTCTACAATATTGGAAAATATAACATTTGGAATAGATTTTTCACCGCAAGAAATTCAAGAAATTTTAGAAATTGCGAAATGTAAAACTTTCATAGAAAAGCTTCCAAATACAATACATTCTAAAGTAAATGAAAAAGGAGTAAATTTATCCGGAGGGCAAAAACAAAGAATTGCACTTGCAAGAGCCTTGCTTTTTGCAAAAAATAAAGAACTTATTCTCCTTGATGAATCGACTTCATCGGTTGACCCAAAAAATGAAGGAGAAATTTATAACAATATATTTAAAACATTTCACAATACAACAATAATAGCATCTATTCATAAAATGAATTTATTAAAATTTTTTGATACTATTATTATTTTTGACAAAGGGGAAATTATAGATTCTGGAAGTTTTGAATATTTAATGAAAACAAACTCTGATTTTAAAAAAAGCTGGGAAGAATATGTGAAGAGCAATTCGTAAAACTATTATTTCTTAAACCCACTTAAAAACTCGGCCTCCCCTGTTTCATCAGAAATAAAAAGTAAATCTTCTATTCGAATTCCAAAATTTATTTTTTGTGAATTATCAGAAAAATATAAACCAGGTTCGGCCGTAACAACCATTCCTGCTTCATATATTTCTGTTTCATTTTTTGCAGAAACATGTGGTAATTCATGAATATCAATTCCAACACCGTGCCCAAAGCTATGTCCAAAATATTTTTTATGGTCTCTGTGTTGAGATGCAAAGTATGTTCGTGCAGATTTTTCACTTTCCGAAATTTTTATACCTTTTTTCATTTTCTCAATGCCTAATTGTTGTGCATTTTTTACAATTTCATACACCTCTTTCCAATTTTCATATTCTTCTCCTTTCTTTTCACCAAACCAAAAACATCGTGTTAAATCACTGCAATAGTTTTTATATCTCACCCCACAATCAATTAAAATTGGAGTATTTATTTCTAATTTTTTATTTGAAGATTCATGATGTGGCGATGCAGAATTTTCAGCAAATGCAACAATTGTATCAAACGATAATCCTGATGCACCAAAAAATTCTCGTGCAGATTTTTCAAAAATCCACGCTAATTCTTTTTCTGTAACTCCCTCTGCAAAACTTTCAACAACTTTTTTCAAACATACATCTCCTATTTCTGCACATTGTCGTAAAATCTCAATTTCTTCTTTTGATTTTTTTATTCTCATGTTTTCTACAATATTTTTTGTTTCAATAAAATCAATATTTGTAAATTGTTTTTGAATATTGTTAAAAGCAGAAAGAGTGATATGTTCTGCCTCAATTCCAAGTTTTTTTATTTCATAGTGCGCACAAAAAGTATTCCAAAAATTTTTATCAGAATGTATTTCTTTGTATTGTATTTCTAAATCATCACAGAGTTGCTTTGCACTTACTGAATATCGAGAATCTGAAACTAAAATAACTTCATTTTTTGTAATAAAGAGTTTGGCAAAGCTCGCAGAAAATCCTGTTACATACCAAATATTATTCAAATTTGAAATTAAAAAACTTTCGATTTTTTTATTTTTCAATTCTTCTCTTATTTTTGTAATTTTCATTTTAAATATTTTTTGAACAGAAGACATTGCAAAAGAGGTAAAAATTGAATTCATTACACCCTCCAACACTTTCTGGGAGAGTACAACCACAATGAAGTGTACCCTGAAAAACAGATATATAAAAATTCTAAATTATTTTATAGTGGTACATATATTTATTTATTTTTATATATCTGTTTTTCAGGGTACACTTCATTGTGGTTGTACTCTCCCAGAAAGTGTTGGAGGGTGTAATGAATTCAATTTTTACCTCTTTTGCAATGTCTTCTGTTCAAAAAATATTTA
>CAMZKZ010000027.1 GCA_947311645.1 uncultured Candidatus Altimarinota bacterium
ACCACAATGAACGGAACCAAAAGAAGTGGACATTTTTATATGTTCACTTTTATTGCTGTAGTTGTCTGTAACGGTAGTATAGAATTTTTAAGATAAAGAGTGGTAGAAATGACGAATGTATAAATAATTTCTATTTTTTATTTATCTCTTATTCTTGTAGTATGTTTGTATAATAGTATCGTGGTTTTCTTTAATTATGTATTTATGAAAAAATATTTTATTAAAACATTTGGGTGTCAAATGAATCACTCTGATTCTGAAAAATTATCTGCAGTATTAGAATCGTTGCATTTGCAGGCAGTGGATACACTTGAAGAATCTGATCTTGTAATTTTTAATACATGTTCTATTAAACAACATGCAGAAGATAAGGTGTTTGGAAATGTTCATAATGCGAAAAAAGCAGGGAAAATTGTTGCAATTACAGGATGCATGGTGAGACATACTTCAACATTAAAAGATTTACAAAACATTAGATCTTTGAAAAATATGGAGACGAAAAATGTTTCTACCGAAGAAGAAGTGAAAAAAAAGTTAGAAAAAATAGATGATGTTTTAAAAAGAACAGAAAAAAACAAAAGTATAGATTTTGTTTTTCGAATAGAAGATATGAAAAATATTCCAGAAATTTTACATGAGTTTGATGCGAATATTAAGAGACCAAGTTTTGAACATATTACAGAATTTGATAGTTTAGAAAAAATTGATTATTTGAATATTGCTCCAAAGCTTACAGAGAAATACCGAGCAACTGTTCCAATTATGACAGGGTGTGATAAATTTTGTACATACTGTATTGTGCCCTTTGCACGCGGAAAAGAGCGTTCTCGAAAATTTGAAGATATTCTACAAGAATGTGAACATCATGTGAGAAATGGAGTAATTGAAATTACACTTGTAGGGCAAAATGTGAATGCATATTTTTTAGATGATGCAAGTAAAAAAACACTGCAACGGCATACTGATTTTGCATTTTTATTAGATAGAATTGCTCAAATAAAAGGATTAAAACGCCTTCAATTTACTTCTCCTCATCCACGACATATGGGAGATGATATGATTGAAGTGATTGCAAAGAATGAAAATATTTCACGATGTATTCATTTGCCAGTACAAACAGGTTCGACTAAAATGTTGCAAAAAATGGGGAGAGAGCATAATATTGGAAGATTTACAGATTTTATAGAAAACTTACGAAAAGCTGTTCCTGAGATGACGATTACAACGGATATTATTGTTGGATTTTGCGGAGAAACAGAAGATGATTTTCAAAAAACAATAGATTTATTTACTACTCAAGATTTCTTAATGGCATTTATTTCAAAATATTCTCCACGAAAGGGGACTGTTTCTGCCGAAAAAATGATTGATGATGTTCCAGATACTGTAAAAAAAGAACGATTAGAGCGATTAACAAAGGTTTTAGAACAATCTGTTGCACGAGTAAATGAACATTTAAAAGGAAAAATAGAAACAGTTATTATTGATACGGTAGAGAAAAAAACTCAAGCAGCTGAAAAAAGTGAATATATTGCAAAAGGAAAAAGTCATACAGGACGAACAGTACAATGTATAGTAGGAGAGAGGGGGAAAAACTGTATTGGAAAATCTGTAGATGTAAAAATCACAACTATTGGAAAATTTTCTGTATTTGGAGAACTGCTATAGTTATGCTACATTTTACTAAAAAAATATTATTACAATAATTACTTATGTTAGAAAAACACATTTTTAGAGCCTATGATATTCGAGGGATTTATGGAGAAGACTTTGATGAAAAAGGGGCTGGTCGTATTGGGAAAGGGTATGCAAAATATCTGCGAAAAAAATACCCAAATAAAGAACATTTAACTGTTGTAGTTTCTCGAGATGGTCGAAATTCTGGAAAAGTTTTAAAATCTGCATTTATCAATGCTTTAGTTGAAAGTGGAATACATATCGTAGATGCAGGAGAATTACCGTCTCCAATGCTATATTTTGCACTTTGTACACAGGGGTATGATGGTGGAGTTTCTATTACAGCAAGTCATAATTCTGCGCCATATAATGGGTTTAAATTACTTTCTGGAGGTGCTCATTCTATTTGTGGGGAGGAATTACAAAAAATTTGGGAAATTATTCAAGAAGAAGATTTTATAGATTTAGAAGATAATGGAGATTATCCATCAGATTTAGGAACAGTGACAACAATAGATATTGCGGAAGAATATTATACACTTCTTTCTGAAATTACTCATTTTAAAAAAACAAATTGGAAAATAGCAATTGATGCTGGAAATGGAATAGCTGGTCCATATTATCCTGAGTTTTTTCGTCGGGCAGGTTTCGATGTAACAGAATTATATTGTGATGTAGATGGAAATTTTCCAAATCATGAGGCGGATCCGGAGCGAGAAGAAAATTTAGCAGATTTAAAAAAACTTGTTATAGAAAAAAAATTAGATTTTGGGTTAGCGTTCGATGGAGATGGAGACCGTGTTGGAGTTGTTGATAAAAATGGAAACAGTTTTTCTGCAGATTTATTATTGCTTTTATTGGCGCGAGAAATTTTAACGCGAGATGAAAATGCAGGAGGGGCTATTGTATATGACTTAAAATCAACAGAATTATTAAAAGAAGAAATTGAAAAACATGCAGGAAAACCTGTGATGTGTAAAACAGGGCATAGTTTTGTTGAAGAAGAAATGGAAAAACATGATGCACTTTTAGGAGGAGAAGTTTCTGGTCATATTTTTCTTGCAGAAAATTATTTTGGTTTCGATGATGCATTATTAGCGGCGGCAAAATTATTAGAAATTGCTGTACAGCTTCATGAAGAGGGGGAAACATTTACAAGTGAGTTTGCAAAACTTCCACAAACATTTGTAACACCAGAAGAAAAAATTCCAGTAAAAGAAAGTGAAAAGTTTTCTGTTTTGAATAAAATTATTGAAGAACTGCAAATGCACTATCCAGATGCACTTACTATAGATGGAATTCGAATTGAATTTGGAGAGGGTGCATGGGGAATAGTGAGGGCTTCAAATACTTCTCCGTATTTAACAACACGGTTTGAGGCACGAACACAGGAAAAGCTTGATGAAGTAAAAAATATTATGATGCAATCGGTGATAAAATTTTTATAATGTGTAATCGCGAAGGAACGGAGGTGAAAAAGTAAGTTGTTTTTATATAAAATTTTTGGTAGAATAGAAAGAATGAAAAAAATAGAACAATGATTCTTCATTCTTCTTCATTATAAGAATTATAAATATATAATGAGGTATAATAAATATTCTTAATCTGTGTATCCCAATGAAAGACGAAAATACAAATAATATTCCTCATATTTCTCAAGAGGAAATAAAGCAAGAAGTACAAGAAGAAGTACAGATGGAAGACCTTGCTCATATAGATGATGCAAAGTTAAAAGATATTATTGAAAATAAAGATGTAGCAGCAGCAAGTTATTTTTTACTGCTTTCTCCTGTTTTATTATTTACCCGAAAAGATTCTGGTTTTATTCAATATCATGCACGACAAGCATTTACATTGTTTTTGATTTTTGTTTTTTTGTGGTTTCTTGGAACTTTTTTTGTGCTATTTGCATGGCTTACTATTGGGGTGTTATTCATCGCACTTACAGGATTTATCCAAGCAATTAATGGAAAATATTATGAGATTCCCTATATTTATGACTTTGGAAAAGATGGATATTCTATAGAATTATTTGTGAATATGGTAAAAAATATTTTTAGATCTGGAAAAGAAATTATTGTTGGTTTATTTCCAAAAAATTCTTTTACTAAAAATGAAAACATTTCTGTAGCTGAAGAGTTACAAACAAAAGAAAATATTGCAGATATGAATAAAAATTTGCTAAAAACAGTAGATGATTTAAAAGGGTCTATCGTGCGTTTAGAACAAAAAATTGCAGAAATGGAAAAAGTAAAATAGGGAAAAACCTAAAATTGTATTATTTACATTTATTTTCAACTCTCAGAATATATTGAGAAAGTTCTGGAGGAAGTTTTGCATTAAGACTCGTTTGCATGGCTTTAAGATCTCCTGCAAGTACACAATCTGCAACGGTAAATGTTGGCCCCATTAAAAAATCTGAATATTCAAGTTTTTCAATGATACTTTCAAAAATATGTGAAAATGCTATTGAGATATTTTCACTCTTTTTTATTGTTATATCTTTTGGAAAAAGCATTGCTGTTGATTGTAATATGGATTCAACAGGTCCTATGAAGCCGATAGGGTGTGGAAATTCTGCTTCTATTTCCCGCAGTGCGTGTAAAGAATTTTCAAAAATTTCTTTGTGATCCTCATGTGTATGTACGAGAAATGGAAAAGTAGTGACACCAAATTGTTGTCTAATATCTTCACTGTGTTGTTCTTCAATAATCGAATGTGAATATTCTGCATTTTTATATTGAAGAAACAATAGCATTCTATTGAGGTGGGAAGTTGATTTGAAATCTGTACTATTTTTTAGAGAAAGAAGAGTTATCATCGGTATAATAAATAAAAATGTTGTATGGAGTATTTACAAGTGCAATATATCTCTAATCTAACAGAAAATATAAAAAAACAAAGTGTGAATATTTGTTTTTTTCCTGTAAAAGTGGGAATATAAGTATAGATTTGGTCTTTATTTTTATTTTATAGAAGACATTTATGATTATTCAATTTTTAAAAAAGAGAGAGAGTATATTATTATGGAGTGTGATTGCTGTATTTTTTGCTATGCCACAGCAAGTATATGCAGCCTGTGATAACCCTATCACATGTGAAGAAGTTTCAACTTTTTCGCCAAATTCTGAGCCAAAGGCATTATCTGAATTTAGAGATGGGTGTTATGGTTTAGATACTGCAGATTTAACACCGATATTGCATAATGAAGATGATACAAGTGTTGGTTTTTTTTATTTAGTAAAGAATTCAGACTATGTTGAAGGTTCTATTGTTAATCCATATAATATAGTATTGTGTGATGAGCGAAAAATAGATAATCCTCAATTTTTATCATTTAGAGAGTTTTTTCCACAAACTCAAGAATCTCTTGATAACGGGGAAACGTTTGATGAGTATCTGAGAAATGTTCTTACGCTATCTATTAAAGATAGTATTAATGGTAATTTTTCTGTAAAAATTACACCTACTTTTATAATGTTGTTTAAATCAAAAAAACTTTTTTTTGAAGATACTACAAAACGATATCGATTAAGTAATGTTTCATTTTTTCTTACAGAAGATGTTACTCGATTGATATCGACTCCAAGTATTGTAGTTGCATTACAAGCCAATGGTTCTATTCCAAAGCCTTCTTTGTATGGTCTTTCGCTCTATGAAAAATGTAAAATTCTTCCTGCTTCTATATTTTGTTCTATTACTACAAAACATAGAACTTCTACCGAAGATATTTATTCATATACATTTTCTACGCAGTCAAATCGTGAAAATAGAGATGGAAATGTTGTAGTAACAATTCAGTCTCTTGAAAATCTTATAGCGTTAGAAAAAAATGCGAGTCCAGATGGAAGTTGTACTGATGGAAAAATGCCAAATGAGTATTTAGAATTTGATTCTGTAGCGTTTAGGATATATCAAAAACCAGATGTTGTAATTCCTTCAGGTGTATCGTGTACAGTAAGAGTTAGTGTTTTAGATTTTCCCTCATCATTAGCAAATGTTTCGAGTGAAAATATTCTTGCAGAAAGAGAAGAGCAAACTGATGGAGTATACTTTGCTGCAGGAGAAACTCTGGTAGCAGATTCTTCGCTTGTATTCGATTTTATTGTAGAATCATATACACCAACAGTAGGAACAGTTGCTGTATCTGATCCTATATCATCTTCCTCTTCCACTTCCTCTTCCTCTGGATCTGGAGGAAGTTATGTAGATACCATAGAACGGTTGAGAACAGGTGTTGGGTATAGAACAATTGGAGAGGAGGCAGAAGCCACAGCTGATGAAAAAATTCTGGTTTGTCCAGAAGAAAAATATATTCGGTATGCAGATCAAAGAGGATTGGGGGTGTCTATAGATTTATTTAAAGATGTAGATTCAACACATAGAGCATATAATAGTTTAATAGATTTAGCAGAGCAACGAATTGTGAACGGAGATAATGCAACGGGAGATGCACGACTTGATTCTGTAATTTCTCGTGCAGAATTTGTAAAAATTATGACTATCGCAAGAGAGGATATATTGTTATTGGGGGATTGCTTAAAAGTTTCTCGTTTTCTTGATGTTCATTTTACTGATTGGTTTACACCATTTGTACAAAATTTAGAAGTTAAATCTATTGTAAAAGGATATGATGGAAATCTTTATAAACCAGGTCAGTCAATTAATATAGCAGAATCATATAAAGTTCTTGCATTATCGTTTGGATATATTTCTCTTGAAGAGGCTGAAAAAATAGCATATGAGAGAGGAGTAGAGTGGTATGTTCCATATGGAGAAGTATTAGAAAAATCTGGAGTTATTCCATCGTGGTTATTTGGAGTTGATAAGGATTCTGCTTTAGAGCGTGGAGATGTATTTGTAATTTTATCTTCGATTTTATTGCAAAAAGACTGGATGAAAAATCTTGATTGGTAATTTTTTGTATATAAAAATGCGTATTATACGGTGGAGAAGTGCTCGATATATTGCTATGGTATTACTCTGTTTAGGGAGTAGTGTATCGGCAGAGGTGCATGAGTATTCGGGGTCTATGCGTCTAAAATATGAATATCAACATTATGTTATTGATAATGTAAATATTTTTTTGAGTGACGACGAAAAACATGAAACACAGGAAGAAGGGGATACTTCTTTTTGTTTTGCTGATGATATTGAAGAAGCTGATATTATTGCAAAAAAGAAAAAATTTGCTGCACACGATATATTTTTTGGAGAAGAAAATATGAATGGAGAGGAAATGCAGTCAGACACAACAATATCAATAAAACGAATCGATAAGAAAAAAATTAAAAATTATGTAGAAGAAAATATTGTTCCATTCTTGAATCAAGATGTGCATAATGTAACAATTTCTAAAGGAGATGATGGGAATATTATCTTTGATGGGTATGGGCAAAGAGGAGTATCGGTGAATGTTGATACCACTGTTGATTTTATTTATACTGCTATTCTTGATGAAATTTCATATGTAAATGTTGATGTAACTCTTGAAGAACCTGAAGTAAGAGTGAATAATGAAGAGTTGAAACAGTTGGGAATTACAGAGCTTGTCGCAGTAGGTCGTTCGAATTTTACGGGGTCAAGTTGGAAACGAATAACGAATGTAACAAATGGGGCAAGTAAATTTGATGGATATATTATTCCAAATGATGCTATTTTTTCTTTTAATGAACAATTAGGAGAAATTGATAAATCTACTGGATTTGTTCCTGAATTGGTTATATTGGGTGATAAGGTTGTTCCAGAATATGGAGGTGGATTGTGTCAGGTATCAAGTACTGTGTATAGAGGTGCAATGCTCTCTGGAATGGAAATTGTAGAACGCTACAATCATTCATATGCAGTAAGTTATTATGAACCACATGGAAGTGATGCAACAATTTACTCTCCGATTAAAGATTTTAAATTTAAAAATACATCAGGAAATGCTTTGTTATTACAAACACGAAGAGGTGGACATGAGAATAATGAATTATTTTTTCATTTTTATGGAACAAAACCAACTGCAAGAGATGTAGAAATTTTGGGTCCATTTGTATCGAATAGAAGAGGTCCTTTGGCGTCAAAAACTACATATGATCCTTCTCTTCCTGAAGGGTCTGCAACTGTTGTGTCTCATAGTGTATCTGGTTTAACAACGCAGTTTTATAGAAAGGTAACAGAGAATAATCATAATTTGTATAATGATTATTTTAAATCAATTTATCAATCTCGTGGGTACTGGGTTATTCGTGGTGGGGTAGATCCAGCAACTCTTCAAAAAGAAGAGGTACAGGAAAATACAGATACTTCATCTACAGACGAGGGGTAGTTGTTTATTTTATCGATGTATTTGTGTGAATAATTTTTGTGCTTCTTTCATTGCAATAATATTTCGTGAGTAATTCATTCGTACAGGGCCAAGGATACCGAAATATTCGCCATCTTTTGTTTTTGAAACAAGTAATGAGCATGAGTCAATACCATTGAGTATGTTTTCATGTCCAATAAAGAGTTCTATATCGTATATTTCACATAAGTCAGCATTTGTGTTTATGTATTCTGTATTTTCTTTTGTATCGCTTGTAAGTTTTTTTGTGCGTTTTATATCAAGTGATGATAGGAACGCGTGTAAATCTTCTTCAAGAACTTTAAAAACACCTCTCATGTCTGCTGTTCCAGAGGTAAACTCATTTTGCATCATTATTTGCGAGAGTCCAAGAAAAAACATTTTTTTAGACGATGGAATAGTTGCAAATGCAATATTTGGCGTGAGTTCAGAAAGAATTGAAACAATATCATACACATTTTGATCTGCTTGTTTTTTTTGAAAATATTGTAGAGCAACAGTATTAAACTCGTTTTTAAACGATTCTTCTTGTATTGGGGAAATATCAATCGTATCTACTAAAAATCTGTATGCTTTGTCTGTAGGAATTCGACCAGATGAAATATGAGATTGCATTAAAAATCCTTCTTTCTCAAGTTTCACCATTTCGTTTCGAAGTGTTGCAGGTGAGAGCTCAATTCCAGATTCTTCTTTTAAAAATTTGCTTCCAACTGGTGTTGCAGTAGAAACAAAAATTTCGATTATTGATTGTAAGATCTTATATTTTCGTTGGTTTCGTTCGTTATTATGTGTCATTTTTACTTGCGATAAATGCTTCAGATATTTTATGAACATCTCCTGCTCCAATCACTAATACTACATCTCCATCGTATGCGTAATCATCGAGGATTTCGAGTGTATTAGAAAATCCATTTGTATATCGTGCTTGTTTTTTATAGAAGACTTGCCCTCGTTTTTTTGGACCTTGTCCCCAAATATTTGATCGTTTTTTTTCAATATGAGTCATATCTGCTTCGATTTTAGATACAAAATCTTGGATATTAAATTTTGCAATATCATCTTCTGAATCTCGAGATTGATAAATATTTGGAATAAGTACTTCATCTGCTTCTTTAAATACAGAGATAAATTCATTTTGAAAACTTCGCGTTCGTGAGTATTGATGAGGTTGAAAAATAACCCATAGTTTTTTTAATTTATTTGTTTTTACATATTCTCTTGCAGAATGAATTGCCATTTTTAGAGAGGTAGGGTGATGGGCGTAATCGTTAATAATTGTGATATTTTCAACAGTTGCAATAATATCAAAACGACGAGCAAGTCCTTTATATTTTTCAAGTGATGCTATTGCATCATCTTCGTTTATTTTTAATGCTTTTGCTGCTTCTATTGCACATGCTGCATTAAATTTTTGAAATGTTCCCAGTACTTGTAGTGCTGGAACTTTTTCTAGAGATCCTTCGGCTCCATATTTTCGTGGATGAAAATTTTCTGGAAGTATTTTCATTATATTTTCTCCTTCGAGAAAAGATATAAATGATCCAAACTGCGGAAGTTTCGTTAAAAATTTTTTAAACGATTCAAAGTAGTTTTCTTCTGTTTTAAAATAATCTAAATGATCTGGGTCTATATTTGTAACAATAATACTGTTTGGTTCTATGTTTAAAAAAGAATCTCTGTATTCACACGCTTCAACTACAAAATATTTTTTTGTTGGCATTCCTTCGCTTGCTCCTTCGTTTGCTTTTAAAAAGTTTGTACCATTCCAATCATGAATATTTGCTCCTACAATAGAAATTACTTCTTTTCCTGTATCTCGTAAAATGGTTGCAAGCATTGATGCTGTAGATGATTTTCCATGTGAACCACTTACCGCGATTGTATAATAGTTTTTTGATATTTCACCAATCATTTCAAAATATTTTTTTATCTCTATGTTTTGTTTTTGTGCAGCATTAAATTCTGGGTGTATTGTAGAGTCTGTGTTTTGAAAAATAGCTTCTGTGTATACAAAAAGATCAAAAGTGTTGTCTTGAATATTTTCTGCTTTTTGTTCTGGGTAAAATGTAATTCCTTCTGTTTCAAGTCTTTTTGTAATTGCAGTATCTCCATTATCACTTCCAAAAACACTGTATCCTTCTGATAAAAAGTATCGTGCTAATGCACTCATTCCGCTTCCACCAATTCCACACAAAAAAACTTTTTTAGACATTATAAAAATAGTTACACATTAAAATTTCGTGTAACTATTGTATCATAAATGATATTTTTAGGCAAATATGGCAAGTTTATTCGCTTATTTGAGTATCTCCTAAACTTTTTGCTTGTGGAACCATTGGAAAGATATTTTCTTCTTTTCCTATAACACATTCTATGAATGTAGGTCCATCTATTGCTCTGCATTTTTTTATTGCTTCTCGTGTTTCTTCTTCTGTAGATGCTTTAAATGTAGGAATCCCATATGCTTCTGCAAGTTTAATAAAATCTGGATTTTGCATGTCGACATAACTATATCCACCTTCGAACATTTCTTGCCATTGTCGAACCATTCCAAGGTAGTTGTTGTTGAGAACCATTATTTTTACTGCAATTCCTTCTTGTACGAGAGTCATCATTTCTTGTAGGTTCATTTGAAATCCACCATCTCCAGAAATACTCCATACTTCTCTTTCTGGTGCAGCAACTTTTGCACCCATTGCAGTTGGAAGAGAGCACCCCATCGCTCCTAGTCCTCCAGAAAATAAAAGAGAATTGGTAATATTTGCCTTGTATTCTTGTGCTGTCCACATTTGATTTTGTCCAACATCTGGAGCAACAATGGCATTTCCTTCTGTTTCTTCTTTTAAGATTTCGATTACTTTGCATGCTCGCATTTTACCACCAGCTTTTTCTTTGTTTAACTCTCGAACATTTTCCATTGAGTATTCTTCTTTCCAGCCTTCAATTTGTTTTATCCATGCAGGAAATTCTGTTTTTTGTAAAAGGGGAAGTGTGTTTTCGAGTGATACTTTTAAATCTCCAACAACAGGAACAACCACTTCTTTTACATTTTTTTCAATTTCAGCAGGGTCTATATCAAAATGAATAAATTTTGCAAGACGCGTAAATTCACTTAATTTCCCTGTAATTCGGTCATCAAATCGTGATCCAAGAGATATAATAAGGTCTGCATTATGAACTGCATAATTTGCTGGAACGGTTCCATGCATTCCAAGCATTCCAAGGTTTTGTGGGTGGTTATGCGGAACACTTGAAAGTCCTAAGAGTGTTTCGGTGCATGGAATACCTGTTTTTTCTAAAAACGCTAAAACTTCTTTTTCAGCATGAGATATGTGAGTTCCTTGTCCAATAATCGCAATAGGTCGTTTTGCTTCTGCAATAGTTTTTACAACTTTTTCTAATTGTTTTTTATTCGCAGTAATAGTTGGTTTATAACTTGGGATATTTACATCGGGAAATCCGTCGAAATCTACCATTTCTAAAAATGCATCTTTTGTTATGTCTACATGAACAGGTCCAGGTCTTCCTGTGTTTGCAATGTGAAATGCTTTTGTCATAGTTTCTGCTATTTCTTTTGCAGAGGTTACACTAAAAGAGTGCTTTACAACTGGAAGAAAAACTCCAAGAGAGTCAATTTCTTGAAATGCATCGGTTCCAAGAAGTGTTGAAAATACTTGTCCAGTAATTACAATCATAGGAATAGAATCCATATAGGCATCCGCCACTCCGGTTAATAAATTTGTTGCACCGGGTCCTGAGGTTGCAAGGCATACTCCAGCTTTTCTATTGATTCGTGCGTATCCATTTGCAGCAAATGCCGCTCCTTGTTCATGTCGTACTAATATATGGTTTATTTGTGGATAGCTTCGCATTGTTTCATAGAGTGGAATTACCGATCCTCCAGGGTATCCAAAGATGGTTTTTTCACCATGAGCCAATAGGCTTTCGAGTAAAATTTCAGATCCATTTTTTCGTTTCATCGTTGTGTTATTGCTAATATTTTTCATATTGTTGTTAATTATAGAGAGAGAAGGTTACCAATTTTTTATAATATCAAAAAGCCAGAGAACAAGGATGAATCGAATTGATCGCCCAATTATTTCTGCAATAAAAAAAGCAAGTCTATTCATGTGTAAAATTCCAGACATCCATGCGATAACTTTAAATGGGAGGGGAGTAATTGCAACAAAAATCACACTCCAGACACCCCATTTTTCCATAAATTTTTTTCCAGAGGTAAAAGTGTCTTCGGTAAAAAATTTTAAAAAAGCTTTTTTACCGAGTTTTTCTCCGAGATAATGAGCAAGTAGTCCTCCGAGTACTCCTCCAAATGTTGCCCAAAAGAAAATAGACTGGGTATCCCATTTTCCTAATGCATCCATTGCAATAAGAATTGGATCAACGGGAATAGGGTGAAACAGACTTTCTGTAAAAGAAAATATAAACAGTCCAATCATTCCAAATTGTTCTAATATTTGAATAGACCAATCTATTAGTGGTTGTAAAAATTCATGCATGTTAAAATCCTAATTTATTTAAATCTTCAAGTGCTTGCAGTGTTTCTTTGTCGTATGGAGAAAACTCCAGAATTTTTTCATACCAAGTTTTTGCCTCTTGGTACTTTGTTTCTTTTTTAAAACATTCTGCAATTGTTTTATGATATTCTCTATTTTTTGTATCTAATTTTGATGCTTCTATGTAGCATTTTCCTGCATCTTCAAAGTTTTCGAGTGCAAGAAAAATTTTTCCAAGATTTTCGTATCGAGTTGGGTTGTTTGGTTCGAGTGCAATAGCTTTTGAGTAGTATGTAATAGTAGTGGGAAATTGTTTGATGTAAAAGTGGGCAAGTGCATAATTGTTACATGTTGCAACATTTTCTTTGTGATGTGCAAAAAATGTATCGAGAAAAAATATTGCTTTTGAGTATTGTTGTAGAGAAAGGTATACTTGAGAAATAAGCTCTAGTAATTTTTTGTGACGTTCGTTGTATGAAAGTCCTTGTATAAGGCATTTTTCTGCATCTTTGAATTTTTTTTGACCAATGAGAACTTCTGATTTCTTTATAAGATTTGATATTTCTGCTGTTCGTTGGAGGAGTTCTATTGATTCTTTTGTTGTTGTTGTTTCAGAAGATTTTTCAGTTTTTTGTATGGTATTGTTGCGAATAATTGCTTCTTCTTTTTCGAATGGTTTAAGTGTTTCTTTTGAAAATTCTTTAGTAAGAGAAAGCTCTTGAGTTGCAGCTTTTAGTGCATTTTGAATACTTTCTTTTTCTCTTTTATATGCTATTGCTATAGATTTTATAATAATATAGGTAGCAATACACAACGCAAGTGTTATGAGTGTGTAGTAAAAGCTTAATGATTGAGAGAAAAAATTGTACATAAGAGTTCTATATTATTTTTTATACTGTAAAACTGTTGTAATAAAATCATCAAAGAGTATGTTCGCATCTTCAGGTCCTGGGCAGCTTTCAGGGTGAAATTGTACAGAATTTGCAGGAAGTGTTTCATGGGTAATTCCTTCTACCGTATTATCATTTATATTTATCCATGAGACTTTCCACCCATCAGGAAGTGATTGAGCATCTACTTCGTATCCATGATTTTGAGATGTAATAAAGCATCGTTCTGTGATTTGATCTTTACATGGGACATTTGCTCCTCTATTTCCAAATTTCATTTTTTTTGTTTTTCCACCAATCGCAAGAGAGAGAAGTTGATTTCCAAGGCAAATTCCCCACAATGGTATTGTGTTTTTAAGTGCAAAGAGGATATTTGGTCGTACAGTATCTGCAATTGTTTCTGGATTTCCTGGTCCATTACTAAAAAAGACTCCATCGAACTTTTCTTCTGTAAAAAGGCCGTTTGTAATGTCTGTGTTCCATGGTAATACAGATATTTCTATATTTCGTTTTAAAAATTCTCGAATAATGTTGAGTTTAATTCCAAAGTCAAAAACAGCTATTTTTGCAATTGGATTTTTTGGAGTATATTTTTTAATTACAGGTGTAGAAACCTCTGATACAAGATTTTTATTATTTGTTTCTGTAAAAGAAAGAGGTGTGTTTTGAGAAGTATACAGTTCTTCAGAAATAATTCTTCCCATTTGAGATCCATTATCTCGTAGGTATTGTGTAAGTGCACGAGTATCAATTCCAGATATTCCACTTACGCCTTTGTCTTCTAGCCATTGTGTAAAGCTTTTTTCTGCTCTGTAGTGCGAGAAGTTTTTTGAGTATTCGCAAACTACAACACCTTCTACCGATATGTTTTCACTTTCAAAATATTTTAAAATTCCATATTCATCTCTTTCTTCGCTTGGAACTCCATAATTTCCAATCATTGGGTATGTGAAGGTAAGTATTTGTCCTTTGAAACTTAAATCTGTAAGTGTTTGTTCGTATCCTACCATTGCTGTGGTAAAGACTACTTCACCTTCTGCGTCTTTTCGTGAACCAAAAAGCTCTCCTTTAAATGTTTTTCCGTCTGCTAATACAAGATATCCTTTCATATTGTCTGTAAAATTTTTTTTACATATATACTACATATATTCTAGAAAAAATATCAAGTGAACATGATATATGTTTTTATGCTCTTATAGAGAATAATGTACTTCTCTTTATTTTTAGGTAAATAAAATCTCTTGATTTTTGTTTGTTTATTTTATTATACTTTTTACGCGTTGAAGACAGCAGGCATTTTATCTTTTTTGTATTGATAAAAAATAAGCCCCGCCGAGACTATAATCGAATTCGATTTGAAAATTTCTTTATAGAAACTCGTCTTTCAACTGCACTTTTACGAGCGCAAGTGAAAACGAGTTTTTTTTAATTCACGCGCTTTATCATTTAACTATTTCTGCGATGACGGACAAAATGGGGGTTGGAATATAATATGGCTATATCACGATTAAAAAAAGAAGAAGTTTTAAACGCTTTAATTGAATCTTTTGGATCTGCTAAATCAGTTGTTTTTGCTAAAAATAAAGGACTTACAGTTTCTGATTCAAAAAATCTTCGAGCAGTTTTGCGAGAAGAAAACGTTACATTTACTGTTGCTAAAAAAACATTGTTTAAAAAAGCAGCGGAACAAAATGGAGTTGATGGATTTGATATTTCTGTTTTAGACGGAGCAGTTGGTGCAGCAATTTCTTCAGAAGATGAAGTTGTTGGAGCAAAAGCAATTGCAACTTTCGCTAAAAAGAACCCAAATCTTGAACTTGTTGCAGGTATCGTAGACGGAGAATTTCTTGGAACAAAAGAAATTGTTAGTCTTTCGAAATTACCTTCTAAAGAAGAGCTTTACGCTCAAATGCTTGGATCTATGCAAGCACCTCTTTCGAACTTTGTTGGAATTGGAAACAACCTTATTTCAGGGTTTGTACGATGTCTTGACCAAGTTGCGGAACAAAAAGACGCATAATTCATTGGAATTATTCGCAAAAAATTATACTATACTATTTAAATTATATTCTTATGTCAGAAACTACTGAACTACCAGAATTGTCTGCTAACGGACAAAAAATCCTTGATCTTGTGAAAGAACTTACTGTTTTAGAATTATCTGCTGTTGTTAAAAACATGGAAGATGTATTCGGAGTTTCAGCTGCTGCTGTTGCTGCACCTGCTGCTGCAGGAGCTGCAGGTGGAGAAGAAGCTGCAGAACAAACTGAATTTGATGTTATTCTTACTTCAGCGGGTTCTTCAAAAATTGGAGTTATTAAAGCTGTTCGAGAAGCTACAGGTCTTGGTCTTAAAGAAGCAAAAGCTGTTGTTGATAGCGCTCCAGCTCCAGTTAAAGAAAAAGTATCAAAAGATGATGCTGCTACTCTTAAAGCAAAACTTGAAGAAGCAGGAGCTACTGTTGAAGTTAAATAATTTTCAAAATTATTATATTTCCTCTTTAGGTGTTGTGAAAATCCAGAAAGTATATTACTTTCTGGATTTTTTTATTGTATTTAAAACTTACATTGTTTTTAGTATATGATAGACTCTGTATACTTTTTATAAAAATTATATGTTGAAAAAAAGAATTATTCCATGTTTGGATGTGAAAAATGGAAGAACTGTAAAGGGGGTAAATTTTGTAGATTTAAAAGATGCAGGAGATGCAATAGAACTTGCAAAGATATATGATGTTTCGGGTGCAGATGAATTAGTATTTTTAGATATTTCTGCGACTGATGAGGGGAGGGGGACTTTACTTGATTTTGTGCGAAATGTAGCAAAAAATATATCTATTCCTTTTACTGTTGGGGGTGGTATTTCTTCTGTTGAGTCTGCGAAACAAGTGATTTTTTCAGGTGCAGATAAAGTTGGAATAAATTCTGCAGCAGTTCGAAATCCACAACTTATACATGATATTGCACTGGAATTTGGAAATCAGGCAGTAGTATTGGCTGTTGATGCAAAAAAAGTAGAGACAACTCCAAGTGGGTGGGAGGTGTTTATTTCTGGTGGAAAAAAAGCGACTGGATTAGATTTAATTGATTGGGTAAAGGAAGGAGTGCGTCTTGGTGCAGGTGAGATTTTATTAACATCTATGGATAGAGATGGAGTGAAAAATGGGTTTGATATTGATATGTTGCAGGCGGTTGGAAAGAATGTTGATGTACCTATTATTGCAAGTGGAGGTGCAGGGAAGATTGATGATTTTATAGAAGTATTTGAAAAAACAATGGTAACTGGTGCATTAGCAGCATCTGTGTTTCATTTTAGAGAGATAGAGATTGGGGGGGTGAAATCTGAATTATTAAAAAATGGGGTATCGGTTCGTATTTAAGATGTATTTTTATTGAGTAAGACTTTTCTTGAAGTTTTTTGTAAAAATTATTACTATGTTATTAGTACCTTTTTCCTGTATCAAAATATTATGTTTAAAATAATTGTAGCAACGGTGGCAAATACTCCAGGAGTGTTAAATAGGGTTTCTTCTTTGTTGAGACGAAGAAATTTTAATATATCATCTTTGACAGTAGCACCAATGATTGATGAGAATTTTTCTCGTATGACAATAAAATTGAAAATGGGCGTAGATTCTGTTCAGGTTTCAAAGCATTTACATAAATTGATAGATGTTTTAAAGGTTTCATCATATAGTGAAAATGAGGTTATGTTGCATGAATCTTTGTTTTTAAAGGTGCATGCAACACGATCTTCTCGTGCAGAAGTACTGCAGTTTGCATCTATGTATAATGCAGAGATAGTAAGTCTTGGGGTTAAAGATATTACATTTCGTTATTCTTCGCACCCAAATAAGATTGATGAATTTATAGAAGTGATGACTTCTTTTGGAATTAAAGATGTTGTGCGTTCGGGTGTAACTGCTATTGGAAAATAATATTTATTCGGATATAATATATTGACTGTATAATTTAAATAATAAAAAAATGCCATTTCCTCCAAATTGGAATAAAAACAAAAAAAGTGATAAAGAAAATGATAATGAAGAAGAAAAGATGGTAGTAAAAAAAATAAAAAAACCAAAAAAATATACTGCTGATGATATTGAGCAAATGGAAATTCTTGAAGATATTCAAGATGAGATTATTGAAGCACAGCAAAAAGTAGATGCTTTAAAAAAGAAGCGTGAAAAAGTTGTATTGGAGCAAATTGAAAAAACGATAGAAAAAGAGGTCGACTCTTTAAGTGAAGATTCTGAAAATTCGGATCAACCTGATAAATCGAAAAATTCTGAAAAAGCAGATTCTAAAAAATTAAAAAAACTTTTAAATATTCGTTTAAAAGAAAAAGGAAAAAAACCAGGTATATTTGGTGTATCATATGACCTCATAATGCAATTGATGCTTGCAGGGGTTATGGGAATTTTCTTATATAATTTTCTTAATTCGGAAGAAATCGAAACACTTCCTCTTTCAGAATTTACACAAGAGCTTGAAAAAGGAACATTTACTGAGGTGGTTATTCGAGGAGAAACAGCTATTGGGGAAAAAGAAGATGAAACAAAAGTTACAACTATTTTAGGGATACGAGACTCTTTTAAAGATCTTGGTTTTTTTAGAAAAGAAATAACAGAAAAAACAAAAGTTGAAATAAAAGAAACGGAAGGAAATCTCTTATTGGATATTATTTTAAGTTTCTTACCGTTACTTCTTCTGATTGGGTTAATGATGTACTCAATGAGAGGAATGAAGGGAGGTATGGGTGGTTTTCCTTTTGGGGATAAAGGGAAAGGATTGGACCCAATTAAGCCAGATACAACATTTGAAGATGTAGCAGGGCAAGATGAAGCAAAATATGAATTGAAAGAGATTGTAGAATTTTTACGAAAACCATCTCAATTTTTGAAAATGGGAGCAACAATTCCAAAAGGAGTACTGATGTCAGGGCCTCCTGGTACGGGAAAAACATTGCTTGCAAGGGCTGTTGCAGGAGAAGCTCATGTTCCATTTTTTTCTATTTCTGGGTCAGAGTTTGTAGAAATGTTTGTTGGGGTTGGTGCATCTCGAGTGCGAAAGATTTTTGAAAATGCACGAAAGCACTCTCCGTCAATTATTTTTATTGATGAAATTGATGCTATTGGTCGAAAACGAAGTTCTGGAATGGGTGGTGGTAATTCAGAAATGGAGCAAACATTGAATCAAATTCTTACAGAAATGGATGGGTTTGAAAATGATACTGGGGTTATTGTAATGGCAGCAACGAATAGGGAAGATGTTTTAGATTCTGCACTATTGAGACCGGGTCGATTTGATAGAAGAATTACTATTGGAAGTCCAACTATTAAAGATAGAGAGGCGATATTAAAAGTACATTCAAAAAATAAGCCATTAGATGAATCTGTAGATTTGGAAAAAATTTCTGCACGAACGGTTGGGTTTTCTGGTGCAGATTTACAAAACTTATTAAACGAATCTGCAATTTTTGCGGCACGAGAAAAAAGTAAGACAATTACTTCAAAACATATCGATTTAGCTATTGATAGAGTCGTGATGGGAACAGAAAAGAAATCATTAGTGATGAGTGATGAGGAGAAAAAAATGACAGCATATCATGAGGTTGGTCATGCCTTGCTTGCTCATTTAATGCCAAAGGCAGATCCTGTTCATAAAATTACTATTGTTCCTCGTGGGCGAGCATTAGGAGCAACGCATATAGCACCAGATACAGAAAGTTATCATTCGACAAAGCAAAAATATTTAGATGAAATTTGTGTGTTATTAGGTGGGTTATCTGCTGAAAAAATAATTTTTAAAGATACTACTTCTGGGGTTTCAAACGATTTAGAAAGAGCAACAGCAATTGCAAATGCTATGGTGAAAAAATTTGGAATGAGTGATGAAATTGGGCCTATGGTATTTATGGATCCCGGAGAACAGACGCTTGCAAAATCTCATAGTGATATTTTTTCTGCAAAAATTGATGAAGAGGTTCAAAAAATATTAAAAATTTCATATACGAAAACACTTGAAACATTGGAATCGCATATGGATTTATTACATTCTATTTCAAAAGAATTGCTGGAAAAAGAAACATTATCTCGAGAAGAATTTGAAAATTTTTTTAAAGGGTAAGAGAGAAGATGATATATTAAATTGATTTTTATAGAATTATAAAATATAATGCTATCAATATATTTTATAACTCATATATATGAATTCTCTTTCTTCTTTTGTTTTGCGTGGTGGACAAGTTGTTGATCCAAAAAATGCTATAGATAAAAAATGTGATATCTTGGTGAAAGATGGTCGTATTGAAAAAGTTGCTGAAAATATTTCTGTAGAATCAGATGTAAAGGTTGTAGATGTGTCTGGGAAATATGTTTTTCCAGGATTGGTAGATTTACAAGTTCACTTACGAGAACCAGGTCGAGAAGATAAAGAAACAATAGAGACAGGGTTGAAATCAGCACTCTGTGGGGGTATTACTTCTGTTGTTTCTATGCCGAATACAACACCCGTAACAGATTCTCAGTCAACTGTAGAATTTCAAATTGCTCGAGCAAAACAATTAGATTTAGGAAATTTATATCCAGCAGGGGCAATTACAAAAGGGCAAAAAGGGAAGGAAATTTCTGAAATGTGGGAAATGAAAAACTCTGGAATTGTAGCAATTACCGATGATGGAGTTGATGTGCAGCATGAAGGAATTTTGGAAAAAGCAATGGAGTATGCGAAAACTCATAATTTAGTTTTAATGAGTCATTGTCAAAATGAAGCACTTTCTGGTGGTGGAGTTTTGCATGAAGGGGATATTTCTACAAAATTGGCACTTCCGGGAATTTCTCCGCAAGCAGAAGATTTAGCAGTGTATAAAAATTTAGTATTAGCAGAAAAAACAGGGTGTAAGTTGCATTTGTTACATAATTCTACAAAAGAATCTGTGAATTTAATTGAGCAATTTAAAGCAAGAGGGGTAAATGTATCGGCTGAAACATGTCCACAATACCTCACTCTTACAGATGCAATTTGTGATAATTACAATACGCAGGGGAAAATGTATCCACCAATTCGGTCACAAGAGCATCAAGATGCATTAATTGAAGGATTGAAGAAGAATATAATTTCTGTAATTTCAACAGATCATGCACCGCATTTATGGTTTGAAAAAGAAAAACCATTTATGGAAAGTGTGTGGGGAAGTGTGGGGGTAGAGTGTTCTTTCGCACTGTGTTATACACGGCTTGTAAAAACAGGAGAATTATCACTTTCGGATTTACTTGCAAAAATGACCTTTCAACCTGCTGATGTAATTTCTGTAGAAAGAGGGGATTTATCTGTAGGAAGTGTTGCAGATATTGCGGTTTTTGACCTTGAACAAGAATGGGAAATAAAAGTAAAAGAAATGCAAACAAAAGGGGGAAACTGTGTATTTGAAGGAATGAAAGTATTTGGGAAGCCAACACATGTTTTTGTTGCAGGAGATGAAAAATTGGAAAAAATTAAAAAATAATTTCTGGATAGAGTAGTGCTATTCAAAAGATACATAATTTATATTATTGTAATTTTATACTTTGTATTCTCTTCGAAATCCTGATAAATAACATTTTATAAAAAAAGATAGTTATTTTATTCTTTACTCTTTGCTTATTTGTGTAGTCAAGATAATTTTTCTTGTTTTTTGAATTGAAAAACTATATATAGTGTGTAAGAATGTTTTTACTAACTATATATAGTTTTTTTTTGCTTTTTTATTTGTTGTAGATATGTTGTCAAAAGTAATAAAAAGAAATGGTCAAACTGCTGATTTTGATAAACAACGAATTATATCGGCAATTAAAAAATCGGAAAAACAAGTAGGAATTGTAGAAGAGTTGTTTGCTGAATCTATTGCAGATGAGGTTGTTTTGCATTTGCACGAAAATTTTGATTGCACTGTAAATATTCCAACAGTAGAACAAATACAAGATTTAGTAGAAAAATTTCTTGCAGAAAGCGGAAACTTTGAAATTGCAAAAGCATATATTTTATATAGAGCAGAGCAAGCAAAAAAACGAGCAGAAGAACGAGTTTTAGAAATGAAAAAAATAGATAAACATTTGTTAAAAGTTACAAAGAGATCTGGTAAAAAACAACTTTTTGAAAAAAATAAATTAAAAAAAGTTTTTGAAAGAGTTTCTTTTGGGTATGAAGACACATGTTCATTCGATGAAGTGTATGAAATCGTAAAACTTATGATTGTCGATGGAATAGAAACAAAAAAACTTATAAATATTTTACGAAGAGCATGTGTAGATTGCATAACAATTGAAAATATTCATTGGCAAAATATTGCTGGTCGTCTTTTTGTTATTGAGTTATACAAAGAAGCAATAATCAATAGAGGACTTGATTATAATGATATTTATTCTGGAAATTCTTTTCTTGAGCATTTTAATAACTATATTGAAAAAGGGTATTATTCTTCAAATTTTAAAGAATTTTATTCTGACGAAGAAATTAAAGAACTTGCACAAGAGATTGACAAAAAAAGAGATTTTACATATGGATATTCTACAATGCTTGCATTTGTTAATAGATATTTATTAAATCCAAACAAAGTAGTACACGAATTACCGCAAGAAATGTATTTAGCGGTTGCAATGTTCCTTGCTATTCCAGAAAAAAAAGAAAACAGAGTAGAAGTTGCAAAACAAATATACGAAGTATGTTCTTCACAAGAATTATCACTTCCAACACCAACACTTTTAAATGCACGAACAAATTATCATCAATTAAGTTCTTGTTTTAAATTAAATATAGATGACGACTTGCGTTCAATTTATCATCAAATTGAAAACATGGCACAAATATCTAAATTTGGTGGTGGTATTGGAGTGTATTTAGGAAATATTCGAGCAAAAGGGTCATCAATACGATATGTTGAAAATGCTGCAGGTGGGGTTATCCCTTGGGTAAAAGTTATGAATGATACAGCAACAGCGGTAAACCAACTTGGTTCACGAAACGGTGCTATATCTCCAACACTTGATGTATGGCATAAAGATATTTTTGATTTTTTAAATCTTCAAACGGAAACTGGGGATATTCGTTCAAAAGCATTTGATGTTTTTCCAGCGATTTCTGTTCCAGATTTATTTATGAAAAGGGTTGAAAATAATGAAAATTGGACGCTTTTCGACCCATATGAAGTGGAAAAAGTTACAGGACAAAAATTACAAGATTTATTTTTAGAAGACTTTGATACATTTTATACGGAATGTGAAAAAAATCCTAAAATAAAATCTAAAGAAACAGTAGTTGCAAAAGATTTAATGAAAGAAGCACTAAAAGCAACTGTTGAAACAGGAATGCCGTATTTTTTCTTTAGAGATACAGTAAATAAAGTAAATCCAAATAAACATGCAGGAAATATCTATGCAACTCAATTATGTACAGAAATTTGTCAAAACACTTCTCCATCAGAATTTTTCGAAGAAGTAGAAGAAGACGGAATTATAAATATAAAACATAAAGCAGGTGATAGTGTAGTATGTAATCTTGCTTCTATAAATATTGCAAAAGTAAATACAGAAGAAGATATGAAGCGTGTTTTTCCTGTTGCTGCACGAGTTTTGGACAATGTAATTACCCTAAATTTATATCCGATAAAAGAGTCAGAGTATACAGCAAAACGATATAGAAGTATTGGTCTTGGGTTTATGGGACTTGCTGAATATCTTGCCTGTGAAAATCTTGCATATGATAAGCAAGAAGCTCGCGATCATACTGATGAACTTTTTGAAAAATTTGCATATTATACATTAAAATCATCAAACGAATTATCAAAAGAACGAGGACAATATGAATTGTTTAACGGTTCTGAATGGTCGAAAGGTATTTTATTTGGACGAAACGAAGAATGGTACAAAAACAATACTGAAAATGGAGAAATGTGGTCTTCGCTTATTTCTGAAATAAAAGAAAGTGGATTACGGTTTGCATATCACTTAGCACCAGCCCCAAATACGTCCACTGCAGGTGTTGTTGGAACAACAGCAGGGTTATTACCTATTTACAAGAGATTGTTCATAGAGACGAACTCTATAGCTCCTGTGGTAAATGTTGCACCAAACCTTTCTAATAAAAA
>CAMZKZ010000028.1 GCA_947311645.1 uncultured Candidatus Altimarinota bacterium
ATATCATAACAGATACACTACCAATAAACATAGTATATATACAATTTATATGATATACTATATATAATAATTATAGAATTATTACTATACACTTTATAAAAAAAACGATATGAAAAATAAAAGCGTAGATATGTTTTGCAAAATAAGCATGACAACACTCCTACTTGCTTCTTCTGTTTCTGCATTCACACCTGTAGACGAAACATTTTCCGATATTGGAGGAAGAGATGACCGACAAGGAATTGAATATTTGGCAGAGAAAGGTATAATACAAGGATATAATGACGGAACATATAAACCAAACCAAGCAATTACTCGTGCAGAATTTACTAAAATTGCACTTGAAACAATTCGTATTCCAATGCAAGGGTGTACACCCAAAGAAGTGGATAACATTTCTACTCTTTTTTCTGATGTAAATGCAAATGATTGGTTCGCTAAACATGTGTGTGTCGCAAATAAATCTGGATTAATTAATGGGTATAATAACGGAACATTTAAACCAAATAACACGATTAATTTTGCAGAAGCAGCTAAAATTATAACGCTTGCACAAAATGAAGAGTTTATAGATCTCAAAGCAATTGAAAAAGAGTTAAATGAAACTACCGACAATCAAGAATGGTTTGCAAAATATATTGTAGCTCTTGAAAATGAAAATGCTATAGATACAAATGCAACACCCGAAAACAATGCTCCACTTTCTCGTGGGCAAATGGCAGATATTATTTGGAGACTTTCGACTGGAACAGAAATTGTGAATACAACTGAACCACTTGAAATTAATTCATGTGCAACTCTTGAAAAACAATTACAAAAATCACAACGAAGAAATAGTCTAGGATACATAAAAAGAGATCTTTTAATTGCTCCAATTCGAATGGAAGCAGCTTCAGGATTTAATCCTGACATAATGATGAAATCGAACAGTGCAGGAGGGGCTAGTTCAAATGATTTTTCTACAACAAATATCCAAGAATTTGGAGTAGATGAAGCTGATATTATAAAAAATGACGGTTCTCATATTTTCTTTGCACGAGGAGAAGATGTTCGAATTGTGAAAGCGTACCCACAAAATGAAATGAAAGAAGATGCGGTTATCACCGTTCCAAACATGCGAATTACAGAATTATTTCTAGATGGAAATACACTTGTGCTCATCGGAAATCAAACTCAAAATAAAAGCATTAGCTTTAAAAAAATGTCTCCACCATATGATAACTCTTCATATTTCACAGAAGTGAGAGTTTTTGATATTTCAGACAGAACAAACCCAAAACAAACACGAAGCGTAAGTATTGAAGGAAATATTGTTTCTACACGAAAAATAGACGATATAGTATACCTTATTACCAATAACAACTTATATAACTACACACAAAACTCTCCGCTTCCACAATTTTCTGACAATGGAGCACTTTCACGAATTGCAAAATGTGACCAAATTTCATATTTTCCAAATTTTACATCTCAAAATTTAACAACTGTTTCAGCTATAAATGTAAAAAATATAGAAGAAAAAGTATCGTTTACAAATATTTTAGGAGCAGGAAGAAATATTTACTCATCAGCACAAAACTTATTCATTATTCAATCAGATTCTGCTCAAGAATTTGTAACAGAAGAAATAAATGGAACATCTGTTGCATATTGGGATTGGAAAAACATTTCACGAATTTCTAAATTTTCATTAGACGGAACCAGTGTTGAATTTGTTGCACAAGGTGAAGTAAAAGGAAGTATATTAAATCAATATTCAATGAGTGAATATGAAGATAATTTTCGAATTGCAACGCATACAAATGGAAACTGGAGAAATGGAACAAATACTTCAGAAAATATTGTTTCTATACTCAATGAAAATTTAGAAAAAACTGGAGAAATTACAGGAATTGCAAAAGGAGAAAGCATTAAATCTGTACGATTTATGGGAGAGAGAGGATTTCTTGTTACATTTAAAACAACAGACCCACTTTTTGTAATTGATATGAATCCTGAAAACCCACAAATTTTAGGAGAATTAAAAATTCCAGGATGGTCAGATTATTTACACCCAATTGATGAAAACTATTTAATTGGATTTGGAAAAGAAGTTTCTGCAGATGCGATAAATGCGGATCAATTAACATGGGATATGCTTAAAGGAATGAAACTTTCTATCTTTGATGTTTCCGATCTACAAAATCCACAAGAAATTCACAAAACAGTTATTGGAGACAACGGAACAAACAGTGAAATATTACGAAACCCAAAAGCATTATTTTTTGACGCAGAACGAAAATTAGTAGGATTTCCAGTTTCGATTTACAAGCAAACATATACAGATACTTCATGCCTTCCTACAAATGGAACAAAAATATGCATACCAAGCCATCGATATGATCAATACAAAAATGTATTTACAGGAGCACACTTATACTCATTTGATATAAACTCTGGATTTACATTACAAGGTGCAGTTTCACATTTTCCAGAGTATGAAACAGAATATTGGAATAACTCATATATTATTAAACGACTCGTTCGAATTGGAGAAAACATGTATTCAATTTCAAACAATGCCATTAAAGGCCTTGATATGAAATTAAAAAAAGATACATCGAAAGAAGTACTCTTTGTAAAAGCAGGAACATGTTCAGAAATAGACGATGTTTCAAACTGCATGAATCGAAGCGATTGCGAACCTGTATTTTCATCACCATGTCCAGATGATGGAGTGTGTATTCAAATAGGAGTCTTTGACAGTTGCAGAGAAATTCAATAGTATAACTCTACAATATTCTATTATTTCACAATAATTTATACATGAAAAATATCAACTATACAATCGTTGGAGGAATTGGTGTACTACTCTCTTTTCTCTTCTTATCAGGGTGTACAACACCAGATATTCCAACAGATACAGAACCCACAATAGATGCATCTCTTCCAGATTTAACAAATCTTTATGCACAAGTCTGTGAAGCATCAAGTGGACCTTGTATTCCAATGCAGTGTGAACTTACCGATAGCACATATATATGTGCAGAAAGCATTTCAGACAGAACAAAAAGCTGTAGTGAACCAAAGTATTTAGATGATATTTTTTCACAATATTCAATCTGTGGAGCAGAAAAAGAAACTGTTGAAAAACTCAAAATATTTTCATACGGCTCAACACTTGAATCTGTAACTCTTGCAAATTCACCAGATGAGCTTGAAAAAAAAATTACAGAAGAAACGGAAAAAATTGAAAATGGTGAAGATTCTCCATTTATGGATATGATGATGGGTGCTATTGCTGGATCTATTATTGGAGGATTAATTTCAAATATGATGTTTGGACAAAATAATGCTATGCCTCCAGCACGACCTGCAATGACAAATGAACGACCAATGAACAAAGCAGATTTAGAGAAAACAAAAACTGATACGAAAAAAAATAATGACACGTTGAAAAAAGCAAATGCTCAAACAAAAGCAGTTGCTAAAAATAGAGCCGATAAAAAACAATCTACTACAAAAAAATCCACTACAAAAAAGAGCAAAAAAAAATCTTCAACACGAAAAAGAAGAGGATAAAAAAATAAGAGGTAAACAATAAGAACAAAAAGAAGTAGAATATTATTCTACTTCTTTTATTTCATGAGTCAGCGTTTTATGATCTAAAAATTTATACACAGACGCAATTGCTTCTGAATACATAGTTTTCATAGAATCATCTGCATAAAATGCAATATGCGGAGTAATTAAGACTTCTTTCATTTTTAGTAATTCTGGAAAATCCGCAATATGTTTTTCATTTTCCACCACATCAAGAACAGCATGAGAAATTTTTTTACTTTTAATTCCTTCAATTAATGCTTTTGTTTCAATCAATCCACCACGAGCTGTATTTACAAGTACAACTCCATCTTTCATTTTCGCAATACTTTCTTTATTTATAAGATGATAACTGTCTTTATTTTCTGGAATATGCAAAGAAATAATATCTGATTTCTCCCAAATTTCTTCTAAAGAATCAACATATGAAAAATGTGAAGAAAGCGAAGCATCTATATCTGGATGACGCGCATATGCAATTACATTCATTAAAAACCCCATAGATCCTATTCGTGCAACTTTTTTTCCAATTTTTCCTGTTCCAATAATTCCCAATGTTTTCCCTTTTAATGCCATTCCACGCAATCCTGTAAATGTAAAATCACAAACTTTTGTTTTATCAGATGCATCTTCTATGCATCGAAGCGAAGATAATAACATTGCAAAAACATGTTCTGCAATAACATGACTTCCATAGTCTGGAACATTACACACTGGAATATTTTTCTCATGACATGCCTGCAAATCAATATGATTATATCCAACAGACCGTGTTACAATCAGTTTTAAATTTGGCATTGCATCAAGTAATTTTTTTGTAATTTTTGAATAAATAAAAATACAAAGCACTTCTGCTTGTTTATATTTTTCAAAATATTCATCTGCTTCATCACAAATAATATCTTCATTTATAATTCTATTATCAACCCAAAATTTAGCTGGAATTTTTTCTTCATCTTGTTTTTCTACTTCTGCAAAAATTATATTTGTCATATTAGTGATAAAAATCTAAAATACTCTTTCATATAATTATATCATACATTTTTATCTAACACCAGAATAAAACAATTATCAAATATTCAATGTTATATTAGACCACTTTGTAACAGAAACAGAATAATATATACTCGATATTACCCTAATAACCCCATATCTCCACGCATTCTACATGACATTGTTATAAATTTATCCCATTGCTCTTTATCTTCCTGCGTAAAAGGAAAATCTTTTTGTTTTCCTGATAAAAACTCTGCTGATTTTTGTACAATTGCAAATGCATTTATATTCCAATTTTTTTTCAAAAATTGTAAATTATTCGATTCAAAATTCCATTTCTTCTCAGCAATATTATAATCTAATAATGCTTTATATCTATCTGAAAGCAATGGATATAAGAAAGCTTTTTCTTCATGATTTAAAACTTTATGAAATATTTTTTCCGAAACAATTTCTATCAATACTGGAATTATTTTTTCTATTTTATTCCACTCTTGTTCTAGATTTTTAGATAATTCTATAAGCCCACCTGCTTGTAATGCAGAAAAAAACTGCGATGCTATTTGACTATATTGTCGAATCACCTGTAATAACTCTTCAGTTTCCCAATATGAAACTGCTAATTTTATATCCTCCAATGAATACTTCGCTTCTATTTTTTCAAAAGCCGATCCTTTTCCCAAAATCCCCAAAGGAAATAAAAATGATGAAGCCGTATTTGCAGCTATAGATCTTGAATTTATTCCAGATGCTGATGCTATTTTTTTTCTTACCTCTTCTCCTTTTTTCTTATTTGAAACTCCATGACTTGTACGCTGCAAGGCTCTATCTCGCAATACTGGTCCCATTTCTGTTGCAAATAATTCTACCAACGATGCATACGAATCTATTGCCTTACTTGTATCTTTTTCTTTTCCAATAAATGATTGATAGCAATATTTTTCACCTGCACAAAAATCACGAATTGCATCACTTGGTAATACACACCCCTCTAACAAAACTTTTTTATTTTCTTTTTTTATTGCATATATAGCTTTTAATTGATTATGCAATTTCGATGAAGGCATTTCAAAAATCCACTCTCTTGCTTTTGATTGCAATGTTATAGAACTTAACCACGGAGATTTTTTTAACAATGACTCTAATCCCGACGAAGATTTTACAACTTCATCAACATTTCTCTCTAATATTTTTTCTATCATTTCTCGATTTTGCACCCCTTTTTTACAACTACTATCAATACTATCATTACTCCAAACAACCTCTTTATATTTAGGATCTAAAAATCCATTTTGCCGAAAATACGATTCTCCACTTCCTAATTTTATAACAATATCTGTATTTCGTTGTTTATTAAACACCTGTACAACACCTGCACAAAGCCATGTATTCATATAACTAGTTGATGGACCAACAGATTTTGATAAATCTGATCCCGCAAAAAACATTTCTGGAAATTTATTTGAAAATACTTCTTCTTTTCCATTTCCTCCATATTTTTCCCATAAATCCGATAATACAGATGAAACATGTTCTGGTGTTGCCGTATATTCTGATTCAAACAAAGGACAAAGAGATAAATCTTTAACAGGATTTGGTGCAAGATAGTTTGAATGCCGATCTCTCCATCGTTTAATTTTTTCTTCCAAAAAATCATCAATAACAATCAAATCATCTGCAGCTTCGGCTTGCGCTAAAATAATTTGACATACTCTATCTTGAGACAATGAATTAATAATAATTATCTGATCTATAATTATAGAAACCGTATTATATGCCTGCATTTCATCTTTTGTAAGAATTGCAAGATTCTTACCTAATTCACTTTTTCGCAAAACTTTTACAAAAAATGGGTCAAACCGAGGGATAAAATGAATACGATCAGAAGAAGAATTTACTACCTCTTTTGGATCTATAGCATGCAACCTTTCTACAACAGTTGTTCTAATTTTCATTAATTTTTGCAAGTACAACTCCCTATCTCTTTTTAACAACTCCATCTGGCTAATACATACAGGATTTTGATAAAAATTTGTATGCGAAACCATTTGTCGCGTTAAAGCATAAATAGTAATATCCACTGCTTCAAATTTTCTCACTATTTCTCTATTATACTCTCTTTCTGAAAGAGTAAAAAGTGAGTTATTGTGTACAAATTTTTGCTCTGATATCCCCTGACCAAGAGTATCAATTTCATCAATTAGCATTTGTGCAAAAATTGAAATCATTATTCCATCTGGTCGTTTTGCTCCATCAAAATCTATCCAAATATAAAAATTTTCTTCTCCTACACTAAACATTTTTTTTGCAGCCTGAATAGACTCCCATCGTTCATCAATATAAACTTGTGGAATATTTTCCTCTGCAAGAAATGCTTTAAATGAAATGTTTTTTTCTTCTGCTTTCTCTTCTTGTTGCCAACCCGATAACTTCTGATAACGAGAATAAACAGCAAAAAACTCTGGAACTTTTTGTAAGAGATCTGGTGTCATACCAGAATGTGCAGAAATTTTTGCATTTGATAAAGAAAACAACCGCTCTATACATTCTTTAATAATTTCACTAGACCTACTTTTTGCCTGTTCTTGTGCATATTCTCCTACCCATTCTTGCTGAGACCGAAGACAAAAATTATTATTTTTATCTCGTAGATATTCTTTAAAAAAATGTGCAGTAATTTCTTTTCTTCTTTGTTTTACAAGTGTATCTAAAGTTTGAGATGGATGAGTTGTCCACTCAAAAATCCTATCAGAATGTTTTACATAAGAACTTGTTACTTTTTTATTCTCAGTTGTAATAACATCTAAATGCACTACATCTGAAAAAAATGACAATAAATCTTGTTCAATATCAGATTGAACTTTTTCAATATACTGGAGTTCCAATGCACTATATTTAACAGACATAATACGAATATGTAAAAGAATAAAAAAAACTAAATTGCAAAACACAATTCTTTAAAGAACTTCCGCTTAAGCGGGTCTCCTAAGGGCCAAATATTTACTCTCTCCCCAACCGTTACCACTTGCATATCTCCTGCATTTAATTTTTTTACTATATCAAGCGGTAAACATCTAAAAATACCAAATGTATTTTTATTAAAATATTGTTGCATCAAATTTCCCTGTAATTCGTGAAATAAACTTTCTTTTATATATGAAAGATATAAACGCAGAATTTCTACCTCTTTCAAAAATTTTTCATCTTGAATTAACATATTCATAAAATATGCCGACTGAGAACTTGTTCCAATTCCCATTGAACGCCCTATTTTTTGAAAAATCTTCTTCATTTTTTCCACAGAAAAAATATCACTTTTAATAACAAATAAAATATTTTTAAAACTTGGTGCAGATCTATAATTTGTTAATTTAGAAAAAGAACAATAAAAATATGTATAAATATTATTTTCTTCACATTTTTGCACAAATTCATATGGCTCTAAAAAAGATTCTTTTAAACCTTTATACGCAATATCTCCAAAATAAATACATGATTTTTTATACTTCAATAAAAGAGCAAGCAACTCTTCATTGTGAAAAGATTTTCTATCATACCCACTAGCATTATTGTTATGCTCTTGATCTATCAATAAACAAAGTTCTGAATTCTGCTCTGCTTTTTCTAAAATTTTTGAAAGCTCTTCAAAATCTTGCATCCCAGAGTTATTCACCTCTGGAATAGTTTTAATTTTACACTGCGATCCCAATCCTTTTATTTTTTCCAAAAAATCTAAATACCCAGAATATTGATATTTTTGGGGCAATAGAATCGTTGTAATTTTTCCATGTGTGTTATTAATCGATAATAACACAGTTTCAAGTGCCATCATTAGATTATCACATTGAAAGGTTTGAATATTTTGCTCTGAAAGAGAAAAAATTTTAGAAATTGTATTTTTAGAAATATCATATACAAAACTTCCAAAGGCCTCATTTGATACCCCACTCATTTGTTGTTTTTTTGTAAATACCGACCATAACTCTTGCATTCGTGCAGAACAATATACTTCATTTTCTTTATTATTATTTTGTCGCAAGAAATCTAATGAATACTTTGCTTCATTAGATTTTTTTGTCTTTAAGTATTGTAAAAATTCTGTATCTGCAGAAAGAGGTGGTGTAAAAATTAACCCTTGCCCTAAATAGATATGATCAATATTTTCTAATTCTAAAATTCTTTTTTTTTCCTGAGACTCTGGAATTGATAAAGGAAGCGTATCACTTTGAATTCCATTTAATCTCATTCTAAGTTTGATAAAAGAATAATTTCTGCCACTATATTACATATATACTATCAAAAATATAGATGTATGTAAAACGAGACTTAATAAATATTCAATTATTTTTCATTTTTCCATACTTTCCAAAAATCATCCATCATTGTCTGTATATCTTTATAACGCAATCGCTTAGCAAGTTCAGATATATTTGAACTTTTATAAAGCTGTAATAATTCAGAGGACTTTACACCATTGCGAAACATTCTGTTTTATCGTTTGTAGATGATTTTTTCAAATATTTATCTACTGTTTGTTGTGCTTTACGCAATAAAGGTATAATTTCTGCCTTACACCCCTCATCCCCTTCTCCCGTTTTTTTTACAGTTTTTTTATCTTATCCATATTATTTATATATTGTTTTGTAATACACTGTAACCAAAATCAATATTAGTAATATTTAATAACTCTCTTCTTCTTTTGGAAACATATTTTTTTCATCACTACATAGCACTGCTTTTTTATATTTTTGTACAGCATTCACACTCTCTTCCAGACTCTTTCCAAATCGCCGTAAAAACTTTGGAGAAAAATTAGATGCTGTTCTTCCTATTACATCATCAAAGACTAAAATTTGTGCATTTACATCGCTTCCTGCACCAATTCCTACAATATCTCCAGAAAATATTTCCTGAGCCTTTTTTGCAAAATCTGCAGGAACGCATTCCAGTACAATTTTTGTTATTCCAATATCTTCAAAAATTTTTATCACCTCCAATATTTCCTGTTGCTCTTCCATAGTTTTTGCTTGCACTTTCAACTCTGAAGTTTGAGGAGTAAGCCCTAAATGCCCAATAATTTCAAATCCTCTAGAAATCAGTTCTAAAAAAATAGGGAGCATTTCTTTTCCTCCTTCTATCTTAAAACACTCTGCACCAATATTTTTAAATTTTTCTGCTGTTTCTAACGCTATCAAAATATTTTCAGTTGTCCCAAAAGGAAAATCAAGCACTAATTCAACCTCAGAATTATGCTTTTTTAATGTTTTATATACCGCTTCAAAATGCCGACACATCATTTCAACCGTCACTTCTTTTGTTGAATCAAGCCCATACACTGTCATTCCAAGTGAATCCCCAACTAAAATACCATCTACTCCAGCATCAAGAGATGCTGTAGCAGATGGTACATCATATGCAGTAATCCAAACTTTTTTCGTTTTTTTATTCAAATTATTTTTTTACAAATATTAGTTTAAATCTTCTGGCAATACTTGAATATTTTGTTCTGCAAGTTCTTTTTCTGGCATTGGTGCTGGCGACCGAAGCATCAAATCTCTTGCATTTTGATCCTTTGGAAAAGCAATAACTTCTCGAATTGTTGCTTCATCTGCCCATAACATCACAAGTCTATCAAGCCCCAATGCACACCCTGCATGTGGAGGACATCCATATTGAAATGCTTTAATAATATGTCCAAATTTCATTTCTGTTTCTTCTTTCGATAACCCAAGAGCAGCAAACATTCGTTCTTGCATTTTTGGATCATGTATCCGAACAGACCCTCCTCCAAGCTCTACACCATTCATAATTACATCATATGCATATGATTTTACAGACATAGGATCAGACTCTAGCCGTTCTAAATCTTCTGCTTGTGGTTGCGTAAACGGATGATGTGCCGACTGAATAGAACCATCATCTTTTTTCTCGAACATTGGGAAATCAAGAATCCATGCAAATGCAAATTCGTCTTTATTTTTTAACCCAAACATATTTCCAAGCTCTGACCGAACTGCACCAAGTGGTTCTGTTGATGCTATAAATTCACCAGCTCCAAAAAAGACCACATCACCGGCAACTGCATTTGTTTTATGAACAACTGCATCAATAAATTCTGATGTAGAATTTTTTGCAACAGGACCACTTTCCTCCCCTACTCTCAACCATGCAAGCCCTCCTGCTCCATGTTGTTGTGCAAGTTTTGTAAGAGTATCAATATCTTTACGAGATAAATCTCCATGTGCTTTTTCTGCTTTTAATGCAAATAAACATTCTGATTTTTCAAAAATACTAAATCCAGATGTTTTTGCTTCTTCTGATACATTTACAAATTCCATTCCAAATCGTAAATCTGGCTTATCACTTCCATATTGTTCCATAGCTTCTTTCCATGTCAATCGTCGAAATTGATTATTTACTAAATATTTTTTCCATTCTTTTTGCGGTGCACATTTTTCTGTTAATTCATGCAACATTCCTTCTATTACTTGAATCACATCTTCTTGTTCCACAAAACTCATTTCTAAGTCTAATTGTGTAAATTCTGGCTGACGATCTCCTCGTAAATCTTCATCTCGAAAACATCGTGCTATTTGATAATATTTATCGATTCCTCCAACCATACACATTTGTTTTAATTGCTGTGGAGATTGTGGCAAAACATAAAAATCTCCTGCATGTAATCGTGATGGAACAAGATATTCTCGAGAACCCTCTGGTGTTCCTTTCACCATTATTGGTGTTTCAACATCAAGAAAATCTTTATCATGAAAATAATTCCGAATAACATGTGTCATATCATTTCGCAATTTCATATTTTTTTGCATTTTCTCTCTTCGCAAATCTAAATATCTGTACTCAAGTCGTAAATCTTCTCGCACATCTTTTTCTGTAGAAATTTCAAATGGAGGTGTTTTGGCTGTATTCAAAATTTCTAGTTTTGTTACCAACAATTCAACCTCACCTGTTGCAAGATTTGGATTTGTTAATCCTTCTCCACGAAGTCGTACTCGCCCAGAAACCTGCAATACCCATTCACTTCGAATTTTATCCGCTGCTAAATGCGCATCTGATGCTGCTTCTGGATCAAATACAATTTGAGTGATTCCATACCGATCTCGTAAATCAATAAAAATAATTCCTCCATGATCTCGTCGATGAAATGTCCACCCAGAAAGTGTTACCTCTTTCCCCGCATCTTCTTTTCGCAATTCTCCACATGTGTTTGTTCGAAACATATCTTTTTTTAAATAATAATGAATATATAAAAATTCTAATAAGAGTATACCAAATATAGCAATATGAAAAGAGTGAAGTTATAAGATTTTAATAAAACAACTATACAATTTACTCCTACAATTTATAATATATGTTTTATTTAAAAAGGGAACAACGATCGTTGTTCCCTTTCTTTTGCAGTAAACACATATATACAATCCATTACATACTCCCCTCAATAACTTCTCTAATTTCTGGAAATCGTTCCAAATTTACCCCTTTTCCTTGCAGAAAAAACGGACTTCCTCCTCCATTTCCACCAGAAATTTCTTTAATTTTTTCAAATAGGTCTCGTGCATTTACTCCACCTTTTTGTGTAGCAACTACAATCCCTCCATCTTCTGTAAACAGCACAACACAATCCACTGCTTTATCTGATAATGCTCGTGCTATTCCTGCAACATGCTTTAAGTCATGAGTAGGAATAGGCTCACAAATTACACTTTTCCCATTTATTTCTTTTTTTCTCTCATAAAATTCAAGCGCTTCAAATCCTAATAATTTTTTTTCCAGAGCTCCTACTTCATTTTGTAATACTTTTTTTTCTTGTAACATCTTTTCCACTCTTTCTTCCACTTGTATTTCAGAAGATTTTAATACATCTGCAATAGCTGAAAGAGTGGTACATTTTTCTATAAAATATGCCTGTGCAACTTCACCTACAACCATTTCAATTCGCCGTATTCCAGATGAACATGACGATTCCGATAAAATTTTAACACCACCTATTTCTGCAGTATTTTGCACATGTGTTCCCCCACATAATTCAAAACTTGGTTCTCCCATTCGTACCGTTCGTACAACATTTCCATATTTTTCAGAAAATAATGCAACCGCTCCTGCCTGTTTTGCTTCATCTATACTCATGCTAATAACCGAAACAGGATATGCAGACTGTACATATTCTGTAATTTTTTCTTCTACTTTTTGCACTTCTTTTTTTGTTAATGCTTTTGGATACGAAAAATCAAATCGTGTTCGTTTTTCATCGACCAATGAACCTGCCTGCTCAATCCCATCGCCTAATACAGAAAGAAGTGCTGATTGCAATAAATGAGCAGCAGAATGATGCCGAGTTGTTCGTCGTCGCAATTCTACATCAACCGATACTTTTGCTATTTTCCCACGCATATCTGTAGACAAACACGCACACCCAACACAATGAGGTGCAGAAATAAAATGAATAAACACATCTCCATTCACTCCAGATATTTTTTTTGTATCCACAATTCTTCCCTGTTTTTCACCAACAGAAATTGTACCCCTATCTCCAACCTGTCCACCAGATTCTGCATAAAAAGGAGTTTTCGCAAATGCAACACGCATTTTTCCTTCTCCATCATCTACAAATGCCAATATTTCAGCATCGAAATCTACAATATTTTCCCCTGTATCTCCTACAAATTCTGTTGCAGGAAGGTTTTCAAATACTGAATTATCACCACCTTTCATTTCAAATTTTCCAGCAGACCGAGACCGTTCTCTTTGTGCCTTTAACTCCGCTTCAAATTCTGCATTAAACACTTCCTCATCTATCTCAAAACCTTTTTCTTCAACAATTTCTCGTGTTAAATCTTTTGGAAATCCATATGTATCAGAAAGAACAAATGCAGATACTCCAGAAAAATTAGACTGATTATTCTTTTTTATATCGTTAATAATTTCTGATAATTTCTTTTCTCCTTTTTCAAGCGTTCGTAAAAAATTTTCTTCTTCTATATGAAGTGCATCTGTTACCACTTTTTTTCGCTCTCCTATTTCTGGATAAAATTCTGAAAATTCTTCACTATACACAGACGATACTAACGATAAAAAGTTTTGAATTCCTAATAATTTTCCAAATCGAATAGCTCTTCTCAACAATCGTCGTAACACATATCCTCTCCCCTCATTACTCGCAGAAACTCCATCAGCAATCAAATGCGTAGCACATCTCACATGATCTGCAATCACTCGAAACGCTCGCGTAATTTCATTTTTTTCATTTATATCTCCAGAATATGGTGGATATTTTTTTCCTGATAATTTTTCAATTTCTGCTATAATTCCATTATATACATCTGTTTCAAACACAGTTGTTTTTTCTTGAATAATCATTGTCAGACGCTCAAGTCCCATTCCTGTATCTACATTTTTTTGTGATAATGCTTTTAACTCTCCTCCTTCCATTTGTTCATATGCCATAAAGACATTATTCCATACTTCAATAAAATTATCTTCATCTGTTTCTGGATTTTGTCCTTCTTTTGGTTCTCCTTCTCCTAACCAAATAAATAATTCACTCGATGGACCACAAGGACCTGTCGCCCCAGCTGCCCAAAAATTATCACCTCGTCCTTTTCGTCTTCGTTTTTCAGGATCTGTTGGTGCTCCAATCCCTATTATTTTATATTCTGGAATCCCCATTTCAAGCCATATGTCATGCGATTCTTGATCATATGGTAATTTTTCATCTCCACCATAAACTGTTACCCATAATTTTTCTTTTGGAATTTTTAGTTCATCAATTAAAAACTGATACGACCATTTAATTGACTCTTTTTTAAAATAATCTCCCAAAGACCAATTTCCCAACATTTCAAAAAATGTTAAATGCCTATTGTCTCCAACCTCATCTATATCTACTGTTCGAACACATTTTTGCACCGATGAAAGCCGATCACCTTGTGGATGCGGTTTTCCCATCAAATTTGGCACAAATTGTTGCATTCCTGCTGTTGTAAACAAAACAGTTTGATCATTACTATCAGGAATAACAGAAGCAGAAACAACCTGCGAATGATTATTTTTATTAAAGAAATCAATATATTTTTTTCGTAACTCAGCCGATGTAAATTGTGTAAATGTTGAAGACATACGTTGTAAGATAAGTAATACATTATTGTTTAAGCAGTAACCAAGAAATAGTTTGCATGAATAACTATAATATTTTCTTCGCCTTTTTGCGACCTAATTTCTGCAGCGTCCATTTTTACAACACCATACCCTATTTGCTCAAAGTTTTTATCAATAACACTAATAACATCTCCCTTTGAAAATTGCCCAAATACTTGCTCCACTCCTTTAATTAACACAGATTTTCGAACAATAGAATTTCGTAGCTTATTTCCCCCTTCTTCACTAATCTGAATCTCTCCCTTTGGCTCTGCCCCTGCGAACAACCATTTTTGAATACCTTTTATTGGTTTTTTTTCTGCCCCAGAAAGCCCTACTATTTTTGTATAAGGTTTTGCGTTACGACCAGTGTCATCAAAAAGTGAAGAAAATATACTATTATCACTTCCATGTCCTACATATACATCAATCCCACATTGCATGGCCAATCGAATTGACTCTATTTTCCCTTTCATTCCCCCTGTTCCAAACTCTGTTTTTTGATCGGTTTGAATTGTTTCAAACTCTTCTAGTTTCGTAATAACCTCTATTTTTTTTTGTTTTTCTGTTCCAAAATCATTATAAATTCCATCTACAGAAGTCAATAATAATACTTTCTCTGCATGAAGCATAATTCCTAAATAACATGCGAGTTGATCATTATCAGAAAAACTTTTTTTCACCCCATGTAAAATATCATTATCATTAATAATTGGAACAATTCCATGTCGTGTTGCTTCTTCCAATGCAGACTGCAAATAAATATACCTTTTCCTATCAGATAAATCATCTTTAGAAAGCAAATATTGAGCTGTAATCAGACTGTGTCGCTGTGCTATATTACTATATTCATTTAAAAGCATTGGCTGACCAATAGCTGCCTTCACCCCTTTTGATAATTTTTTAAATACATATTTTTGCCCACCAGCAGCAACTGCTCCACTACTCACAAGAATTGGTTTTTTCCCCATTCCTTGCAAATACTTCAACCCCTTTATAATATGCTCAAGCATTTTTTTATTCAACGAACCATCTTTATTCACCAGTAACGCACTTCCTATTTTTACAACAACATACATATTACAAATCATACAATTAAAAAAATTTTTCACACCCTACGCTTTTTTCTATTTTAAATCAATACATTACATATAAACTACACATGTAATAATTTCAACTTTTTACACTTTTGATACTGCTTACACTGTTTTCAAACTTCTTTACAGAATACAAAAACACGTGTAAAATAACAAGAATGCCTTTATTCAAGATTTTAAAACTATTGAAATACAACGACTACAAGAAATAGAAGATGCAGGAGAAGAATGCTGTAAAAAAATATAGCAATTTTCTTCTTTCTCATATAGAATAGTTTAAAAAAACTATTACTTTTTATTTTATGGCAAAATTTCGATCTGGTGTGTTATTTGGAAACGAAGTATTTGAAGTATACGAAGATGCAAAAAAAAATAATTATGCACTTCCAGCAGTAAATACAGTAGGAACAAATTCTATCAATGCTGTAATGGAAACAGCAAAAAAAATGAATTCTCCTGTCATCATTCAGCTTTCATTTGGAGGAGGACAAATGTATGCAGGA
>CAMZKZ010000029.1 GCA_947311645.1 uncultured Candidatus Altimarinota bacterium
TTCCACTTCCCCCAACCGTACCCACGGCCCCACTTCCCTCATTCGTTCCTATTGTTCCACTTCCACCATTCGTTCCTATTGTTCCACTTCCGCCATTCGTTCCGATTGTTCCACTTCCGCCAGTTGTTCCGATTGTTCCACTTCCGCCAGTTGTTCCTTCTACTCCTGCATTTTCCATTGGGTCTTTCTTCATAATAAATCCAATTGCATATACAATACTATATGATAAAACAATTATAACTATCCCAATAATAGCATTAATAATCATTTTTTTTGCTGAATCAAGTCCATCATCATCACCCAAAGAAAAAACAATAACAACTCCTGCATAAATCACAATAAGTGTTAATATTAAACCAATATATAAAAAAACTTGATTAATAAACTTTACAACCCTTGAACTCAATGTTTCATCGTCTTCTATTTGTATTGCATCTGGTAATTCCTCATTATCAAGATAACTTAAACATGAATCTTTTCCCTCACATGGGTCACTTGTAATATCAAACCCTGCAGAATATGTGTGTTCTATATTTGAAACATCAAAAAAAACAATACTTATCCCACTTATAATAAAAAAAGAAAAGCATAGTACTGTAATAAGCCGATGGAATCGTGTAAGAAAATTCATTTTTTTATAAATCAAATGTAATAAGAAAATTGATAATAACCCATGAAAAGAGAATAATAACTATACCAATTGCAGCATTGATCATTGCATCTTTTGCAACATCGACCTCTCCACCCATACTCGTAATATAACGAAACCCTGCATATAAGAATGCTATAAGTGCAATAATTCCTGAAAAAATCAATAAATACTTAATTACAAAAATAATTGAATCCATCAAACTCCCTGTTTCTGCAATTCCTAAATTACTCCCTTCTATTTCTGTTTGCACCAATTTTGCACCACCTGAAATCCCCTCTCCTTCAAATACTGGTGCAGTTGAACCAGAACCAAAGAGCTCTGCCTGAAACCCATTTACTGTAAATATATACAAGAAAATTGCACATAATACCGCAAGCACAAGAGATACTTGTACAATATTTTTTTTCCAATACGCCTGCAATATGTTTGTATATTTTTTCATGTTTTTATGTTTTTATGTTTTTATTCAAAACTCTAATCCTCAATAAAATAAAGCAAAGAAAGTTATTTTATCAGACTATACTATCATGTTTTATTTATATTTTCAAGAAAATAAGAATATAATTTTTTTTATAAAAAAAATATGATAGTATGCGTGTAACATACTACAAAATATTTTTTAATTATTATGAGTAGAAATCCAAATGAAACACCAGAAGAACGAAAAGAAAGAATTGAAAAAGCAATTAAAAATGCAACTATTCGTCGTACTATTAAAATAAAAAACCAAGAAAATCAAAAAGAATTTTCTGTTTTAAACGAACGAACAAAAAAAATGACATGGAAAACAATGCCAGAAGGGTCTGTTATTCCAAATGCAGGAAACTCAAAAGAATATAAAACAGGAAACTGGCTTCCAACACACCTTCATTTCAACAATGATACATGCATAGATTGTGGACTATGCTGGGCAGTATGCCCAGATGATGCTATTGTACTTGATAAAGATGGACACATGACAGGTATTGATTATGATCATTGTAAAGATTGCGGACTCTGCGTAGAAGTATGCCCAACCGAAGAAAAAAGTCTGTATTTTGAACACAAAGCAAATCCTGAAATCTAACAAAGACAATAAAAAAAACTCTCATAGGTACAAACACTCACAATACTGTTATACATTTCTATATAACAGTATTTTATTTTTGCAACAATAAAACCTTGACAATAAATCTTACATAAGAGTAAGATGAAATGAAACATATTTAAATGTTTCAAAAACACACAAATGAAATACACACAGATCTTTTTCAATCATTGAATCTTTTCCCTTTTTTATGAAAAGTGAGAAAAGATAAATCCTTTCTTCCTGACCATTTATATCAAACAAAAACTTTTTATTGTACTCGGGTATAAGCAAGGATTTATCTTTCTTCACTTTTTGACTTGGCAGATATAAACGTCATTGTTTTTATCTGTTACTCCAAATAAGATTTTGACAGTTTTTCACTTTTTTTAAAAAGTGCAAACACAAACACATATACAAAATCCGTTCTGGTACAACGAAAAAGATACCAAAAAACAGTGAAGATGAGAGCTTATGATCTCGTTTTATATAAAAATACGTTCAAAGAAAAACATATTATATACTTTGTTATTTTCTCAAATTACATATTTTTATATACAAGAAACTCCAATTTTTAAAATTGGAGTTTTTTTGTATATAGATTTTTTCGGCTATTCTCTCTTCTCTACTATTCTATAATACCCAAAACTTCTCTTCTTATTTTCTTATTTTCTTATTTTCTTATTTTCTTATCTGCTTATCTGCTTATCTGCTTATTTTCTAATCTGCTATCCATAAAATTCTTCTCAAGCTCATTTTTATATCACATTCATCATCAAAATTATATGCCTCAAGCAGAGATATATTTTTCACTTTCCCTGCAATTTCTATTTTTTCTGTCCGTATTTCATACGGCTGAATTTTAAATATTGAAATAATAGTATTTGGTTTTTGATACGAAATCATTACTGTTTGACTATTTTTAATTTTTTCTTCCAACATTTTTTTCTTTTTATTTTCACTAAACTTCATATCAGATACATAATAATGAAAGCGTGCAAAAAAATCTCGAACCCGTTCATCCATTTTTATATCAGACTTTTTTAGACATCTCTTCATTTGCATACCTGCAAAACTTCTACACCTACTGAGTGCAACATACGCCTGCCCATGTGCAAAGGTTCCACGACCAAAATCTATAAACACAGAATCAAATGTCTTTCCCTGACTTTTATGAATAGTAATTGCCCATGCTAATTTTACAGGAAATTGTGTAAACGAACCAATTTGCTCCCTTTCTAAAACACCTTGTTTCATTACATATTTTGAAATATCCCATTGGTGTTTTTTTACCTCATGAGTTTTTTTTATAGTATCGGTTCCTATTTTAGATTGTGTTTCAATTGTTAAAATATGTTTTTCTTTATCTATAGCAACAACCTTTCCAATCGTTCCATTTACCCATTTTCGCTCTTCATCATTATTTAAAAATATAACCTGAGCTCCTTTTTTTAAAACTAAATCATCTTCTGCAGGAAATAAATTTTTTTTCACCTCTCCCACAATTTCCGATTCTGATAAAAATGCATCTTCTTCAATTTCTGATAAATTTTTCATATTTATCATATCTACATCTCTATTTGTCGTACATAATGAAACAATTCCAGAATCTTTATGTGGATAAAACCCTGCAGGAGCCGTACATTTATTTAACTCTTTTATTTGTGCCATATTTATTGAATTATCTCGCACAGCATTTAACAACTCTACAAATCCAGAATCTTCTTGCCTATACACTGTTTCAAGCTCTACAAATTCAATATAAAAATCATCTCTATTAAAAACATCAGAATTAAAAAAATATGGAGCCGTATACCCATATTTATTATAAAAAATATCTTTATCATGTGCAGTAATAACCGGTGGTAACTGATACAAATCTCCAATAAAAATCATTTGCACCCCTCCAAACGGTTCATCACTTTTTCGAACATTTCGTAAAAAAATATCCATTGCATCCATTAAATCGGCACGCACCATAGAAATTTCATCTATCACAATAGACTCAATTCTTTTATATAAACTTGGATTTTTTGGCTGTTGTAGTTTTAACGCCTCTGGTAATTCATATCCTGGTTTTAACCCAAAAAATGCATGAATTGTTTCTCCATCTATATTTACAGCAGAAACACCCGTAGGTGCAAGAACAACCATTTTTTTTTCTGATGTATAACGAAAATACTCAAGCAATGTTGACTTTCCTGTTCCTGCTTTTCCTGTTAAAAAAATATGCTTTAACGAGGTATTCATTACATCTAAAACAGATTTTGCCTGTGGAGAAAAATTATATTGCATCATAATTTTCTGGTGGATTTTGTATCATATCATTTAATTCATTTATAATATCCAATAATTCTCCTTCTGAAAACCCATGTCCTAAAATCCCCTGCTCCAATGTTTCAAAGTCACTTACATGACACCCCACGCAATGCACTCCATAATCCATAAATATTTCTACTGCAAAAGGGTTTTCTCTAATAATATCTCCAATAATAGAGGTTCTTGTTACTAATTTTTCATCAACTGTTTTTTCTGCTTCTACCGTTGGTGAATTTGCATATTTTTCAATTTTTTCAGACATATAATTATATTTTAAATATTTCCTGCTTTCCATTCTAAAAACTTCTGATGAAATTCTTCTAAATCTCCATCTAACACTTCATCTGGATTTGTTACCTCATAACCTGTTCGTAAATCTTTTACCAATTTATACGGATGTAAAACATAGTTTCGTATTTGTGTTCCCCATGCTGCCTCTGTATGCTCTCCACGCACTTCTGCAGCTTTTTTCTCTTCTTCTTCTCGCATTCTTTGCACAATTCTCGATTTCAAAATCTGCATCGCTTTTTCCTTGTTTTGATGCTGAGAACGCTGACTTTCACACACTACTGTAATTTTTGTTGGAATATGCAACATTCGCACAGCAGAATCCGTTTTATTTGCATGTTGCCCCCCTGAACCAGACGATCGAAATGTATCGATTCGAATTTCAGAATCAGGAATAACGACATTTGAAACATCTGCATCTTCTAATTCAGGCGTTATCATCACCCCAGCAAATGAAGTTTGTCGTAAATTTTTTGCATTAAATGGAGACTGACGCACCAAACGATGTGTTCCCTTTTCTGCCATCAATAGTCCAAACGCATTGTAGCCTTTTATTTCTAATAAACATGACTTAATTCCAGCTTCTGTTCCATTTGACTGCTCTATAATTTCAACATTCCAGTTTTTTCGTTCACAAAATCGCAAATACATTCGTAATAACATTTCTGCAAAATCTTGAGCTTCTGTTCCTCCTGCACCAGAAGTGATTTCTAAAAATGCATTTCGAGAATCAAATTCACCAGAAAGCAAAAGTTCTTGCTCTGCCTTTTTTGCTCGTTTTTTCACTCTCTCAAATTCCGTAGAAATTTCTAAAAAATCATCAGAACTCTCTATTCCTTCATTATTTTCAGAGTATTCTGTTTCAAGCATTTCTAGCATTTCAAAAATATTTTGAATATCAGATTGCAAATGAATCCATATATCTCTCGATTTTTCTACTTCTGCCAATTCTTGAGAAATTTTTCCTGCATTTTTTGCATCATCCCAAAAATCAGATTGTTCGGTTTTCGCTTGTAATTCTGCAATCTTTTCCTCTTTTGCAGGAATATCTACACATTCTATTCCTATATGTATTTTATCCGATATTTGTTTTATTTCCGTTTTAAAATCTTGTAAATCCATTCGTATCGTAAAAACATATATTTTTCTTATTTTTTCTTATTTATACTCTTCAATTTGTTGTTCGTCTATAAACAGCATAGCATGTTCTTTTCTTTTTTAATATCAATATTTTACAAAATGCAGTGTTTTCTTTGTCTTATAGAACAGCTTTATGCTAGACTCTTTCTACAAATATTATGATCTCTTATTTTAAAAAAAATGGCTCTTCAAATAGGTATTGTTGGACTTCCAAATGTTGGAAAATCAACACTTTTTAATGCAATTACAAAATCGTCTCAAGCAGCAGCTGAAAATTTCCCATTTTGTACTATCGACCCTAATATCGGAATGGTAGAAGTTCCTGACACTCGTATAGACCAATTATCAGAAATTGTACAACCGCAAAAAATTATGAAATCGACAATTGAATTCGTAGATATTGCAGGGCTTGTAAAAGGAGCAAGTGAAGGAGAAGGACTTGGAAATAAATTTTTAGCAAATATTCGAGATTGCGATGCGATAGCAATGGTTGTACGATTTTTTGAAGATGGAAATGTTCATCATGTAGAAGGAAAAGTAGACCCAAAAGATGACAAAGAAGTAATAGAACTTGAACTTATAATGGCAGATATTCAAACTGTCGAAAAAGCAAGCCACAAAGCAAATAAAGATTCTCGTGGTGGTGCGAACCAAAAAGATGGAAAAATTCGAAAAGAATTATGCGATAGACTTTTACCATTTTTACAATCTGGGAAATCTGCACGAGATTTTGAAATTATCGAAGAGGAAGAAGAGCTCGCTATTAAATCTCTTCATTTATTAACACGAAAACCGCAACTCTATATTGTTAATTTATCAGAAGAAGAATTTGTTGATTTCAATGAAGACACCGCACGAAAACGACTTGATATATCAGAAAATGCTGTACTTGTACCAATTTGTGCAAAAGTAGAATGTGATTTAATAGACTTTGACGAAGACGAAACTGCCGAAATGATGGAAGCGATGGGAATGAAAGAAAGCGGACTTAATTCGGTAATTCGAAGTGCATTTACACTCTTAAATCTTGAAAGTTACTTTACTGCAGGAGTACAAGAAGTACGAGCATGGACTATTAAAAAAGGAGCAACTGCACCAGAAGCTGCAGGAGTTATCCATACAGATTTTGCAAAGAAATTTATTAAAGGAGAAGTTTGCTCTGTAGAAGATTTTGTACGATATAACGGTTGGGCAGGAGTAAAAGAAAATGGTGCATTACGACTTGAAGGAAAAGAAGCAATAATTCATGATGGAGATGTATGCATGTGGAAAATCGGAGGATAATTATTATTTAAAACTGTACTTGCGCAATGTTACATATTCACAATATTTCAAAATCTTACGGAGTAAAACCGCTGTTTTCAGATGTTTCTTTTACAGTAGGTGAAAAAGAAAAAATTGGAATTATTGGAAGAAATGGATATGGAAAAAGTACTCTTTTCAATATTATAACAGAAGAAGAACTTCCAGATAGTGGATCTATTGATATACCAGAATGGTACTCAATTCGAAAACTTGAACAGCATTTACGATTTGAAAAAGAAACACTACTCGAACAAGTGGCATTTGGATTACCAGACCATGAACGCACTGAAATATGGAGAGCAAAATCAATTTTAATGGGACTTGGATTTCAAGAAGAAGATTTCACAAAAAGCCCTTTTGATTTTTCAAGTGGATACCAAATTCGTATTCGACTTGCACAAGCTCTTGTTTCTCAATGCGAACTCCTCTTGCTTGATGAACCAACGAATTATCTTGATATTGTGTCTCTTCGATGGCTGAGTCAGTTTTTACGAAATTGGGAAAAATCTTTTCTTCTCATTACCCATGATATTGGTTTTATGGAATCCGTGGTAACACATAGTGCAATTATTCATAGAGGGAAAATTCGAAAAATGAAGGGGTCTCCTACCAAACTTTTACATCAAATTGAAAAAGATGAAGAAGTCTATGAAAAAACACGACTTGGAGATGTAAAAAAACAAGCAAAAACAGAACATTTTATTAAAAATTTTCGTGCAGGAGCACGATCTGCTGGACTCGTACAAAGTCGTATAAAAATGCTTGATAAACAAGAAAAAAGAGAAAAACTTGAAAAACTTCCTCAAATTAGATTTAACTTTCCTGCAATACAATTTAATGGAGATTTTTTAATGGAAGCACATAATATAGATTTTGGATACACTCCAGAACATCTCTTAATTAAAAAATTAAATTTTGCAATTAACGGAAACGATAGAATCGCAATTATTGGACGAAATGGAAAAGGGAAATCTACCCTTTTGCGATTATTATCAGAAGCAGAAAGACCGCTTTCTGGACATTTTAAAAAATACCATACCCTCACACGAGGGTATTTTGGACAAGAAGCAGAAAATACTATTTGGAACGAAGAAACTATTTTATCAGAGTTTTTTAGTGTAAAAAATATCAAAGAAACACAGGCTCGAAATATTGGAGCATCGCTTTTATTTACAGGAAATGATATAAAAAAGAAAATTTCACAACTTTCAGGTGGAGAGCGTGCACGGGTTCGACTTGGAAAACTTATGCTCCAAAAACACCACCTCCTCTTACTTGATGAACCAACAAATCATCTTGATATAGAATCAGTACAAAGACTCATAGAATCACTTGAAAACTTTGAGGGATCTCTTGTTATTATTAGTCATGACGAACGACTTCTTTCCCGTGTTGCAAATAAACTCATTGTTTTTGACCACGATGAAATATCTATTCTTCATGGTGGATACGAAGAATTTTTAGAAAAAGGTGGTTGGGGTGATGATATCGATATCAATGGCGGAAAAACGAATAAAGATGAGGATGATGAAAATACTGCAAAAAATCAATTTAAACTCCGAAAAGAAAATCAAAAACGACACAGACAAGTTATTTCTCAACAACAAAATAAAGAAGATGAAAACAAAGAAAAACAAAAAAAAATAGAAAAACTTTCTTTTAAATTACACAAAGCAATTCGAAATGCGAACTCCCCTCTTGTTGCAAGCATAGGAAAAGAAATGAAACAACTTGAAAAAGAAATACAACAAAATGAAGAAGCAATAGAAGATTTAATTTTAGAAGAATTAGAACTTGAAGAAATATTAGAAATCTAAATATCTTTAAAAAAATATTATGAAATATCCATTTTCCGTAAATACAGGAACAACAGAAAATTCTACAGAGACCACAATACTCGAAGGATTTATTTTTGAACGAGGAGATGAAGAGCCAACTGTTTTATGCCTCCATGGAAATCAAGAAGAAAATAACCAAAAAGACATGCACCTCTTGGCAAATGCACTCCTCTCCAAAAAACTTTCAAGCGTAACATTCGACTTCTCGGGATTTGGAAAGAGTACAGGAAATTTTTCAGATTCTACTCTTGAAAAAAGATTTGAAGAAGCAAAAGATATTTCCCCATTTTTAGCACCAGAAATACCACTTATTGTATGTGCAACAGGAACAAATGCAATTCCTGCAATCAAACTTACAGAGTTTTATTCGATTAAAACTCTAATTTTATTTGCTCCAAACATAGAGAATCAAAAGCAAGACGAAGAAGAAAATAAAAAATATATACAGACTATTTTTGAAGAATTACAAATTACAAAACATCTTGAAAATTTCACAGGAAATCTTCTTATTATTAAAGGAAAAAACGACAGAATAGCTGATAAACCAGTTACAAATGCATATGTAAACGCTTTTACCAATACATATAAAAAAGAATTATTTGTTATTCCAAATGCAGACCATAATATTCATAAATTTTTAAAAGACAATACAGATATTTTTAAAACAATGATGAGTAAAATTGAAAAAATAGTATAGTTTTATATACTGATAACAATGAATAAAGCAGAAATACGAAAAACATTTCAAACAATACGAAAAAATATTACGACAGAAAATAAAAACAAGTATTCTGAAATAATAACCGAAAAACTCAAAAATACTATAAAAACATATAGTAGGAAAAATACAACACTTACTATTTGTATCTTTGCAGGAACAAAACATGAACCCAATATAACACCGCTTCTTTCTTTTTTTGAACAAGAAATAAAAGAGAAAAAAATTGCTTTTTACTTTCCAAAATGTGACATCAACAATACAAATACTACAAACACTATGGATTTTTATTCTGTAGAAACCATAGCAGATTTAGAATATATACACCCTACTTTTCACATATTAGAACCAAATAAAAATTGCAAAATACTCGATATCTATAAAACACAAATAGATATTTTTATAATTCCTGCAGTAAGTATAGACGAAAAAAATAATAGAATAGGAATGGGTGCAGGATTTTATGATAGATATTTTCATAAATATTTTGCAATTCATGAGAAAAAAAAGAGTACAATACTCTGCACCCTTTTTTCTGCACAAATTTCACGCACTCTTTTCACAAAATATATCGATACCTTTGATATTCCTGCAGACACCGTTGTAACAGAGTTGTAAGTAAAAAATAAATTTGTTAAGCTCAATATAGCGTTTTTATTTATATAAAAAATTATGACGGATCAAAATTATTCAGCAGATAATATTCAAGTACTCGAAGGATTAGAAGCTGTACGAAAACGACCAGGAATGTATATTGGATCAACAGATGAAAGAGGGTTACACCATCTTTTATGGGAAATTGTTGATAATTCAATTGATGAAGCAATGGCAGGATATTGTGATAAAATTCGTATTACATTTTTAGCAGACGGAGGAATTTCTGTGCTTGATAATGGGCGAGGAATTCCCGTAGACAAGCACTCAAAGACTGGAAAATCTGCACTTGAAACTGTTTTAACAGTATTACATGCAGGTGGAAAATTTGGTGGAGGAGGATACAAAGTATCTGGAGGTCTTCATGGAGTAGGTTCAAGTGTTGTAAATGCACTTTCTACAAAATTAAAAGCCAAAGTTTTTCGAGACAATAAAGTCTGGGAACAAAGCTATACCATTGGAAAACCAGATGGAGAAATTCAAGAAACAGGAACATGTAAAAAAACAGGAACAGAAATTACATACTACCCTGATGATACAATTTTTGAAACACTTGAGTATAACCTTGAAACAGTATATACACGAATTCGACAACAAGCATATCTTACAAAAGGAATAGAGCTTTCAATTGTAGATGAACGACAAAATCATGAAAAATCTAAATATCGATTTTATTTTGAAGGAGGAGTTGCTGCTTATGTTCGACATATAAATGAACCGAAAAATGCAATTGCTGAAATTGTTTCTACAGAAACGGTAGAAGATGATGTCTCTGTAGAAGTTGCATTGCAATATACAGATTCATATACCGATACAATTTTAACATTTACTAATAATATTCATACTTCCGAAGGTGGAACACACCTTGCAGGATTTCGAACAGCATTAACAAAAACAATAAATGCATATGCACGAGAACATAGTATTCTAAAAGACAAAGAAGAAAACTTAACTGCAGATGATGTAAAAGAAGGAATGACTGCAATTGTTTCTGTTAAAGTTCCAGAACCACAATTTGAAGGACAAACAAAATCAAAACTGGGAAATAGTGAAGTACGAGGAATCGTAAATAGAGCATTCTCAAAAGAATTTTCTAAATACCTAGAAGAAAACCCAAAAGATGCAAAACTGATTATTGGAAAATGCCTTTTAGCCGCACGAGCACGACTTGCAGCACGAGCAGCACGAGATACTGTTATACGAAAAGGAGCACTGGAAGGACTTACCCTTCCTGGAAAACTTGCAGATTGTTCATCGAAAGATCCATCAAAATCTGAAATTTATATTGTGGAGGGAGATTCTGCCGGAGGTTCTGCAAAACAAGGACGAGATAGAGATACACAAGCTATTCTTCCGTTAAAAGGGAAAATATTAAATACAGAACAAGCACGGCTTGATAAAATTCTTGCAAATAAAGAAGTGCGAAGTTTAATTGTTGCTCTTGGCGTAGGAATTGGAGAACAATTTGATATTGAAAAATTACGATATCATAAAATTGTAGTGATGACCGATGCCGATGTCGATGGGTTACATATTCGAACATTAATTATGACCTTATTTTATAGATATTTTAAACCTATTATCGAAGGAGGATTTTTATACATTGCAAATCCCCCACTGTTTAAATTAACAAAAGGAAAACAAGCTCAATATGCATATTCAGACGAAGAAAAAGATGAAATTATTCTCTCTTGGGGAGGATCTTTAGAAAATAACATAGATGAGATAACTGATAAACCAGAAGAAATAGCGAAAAAAGTAAATATAGGAGTACAACGATATAAAGGGTTGGGAGAAATGAACCCCGAACAACTATGGGAAACAACTATGGATCCTGAAAAACGAACAATGTTTCATGTAACAATAAAAGATGCAGAAGCAGCTGATGCAATATTTAACACACTTATGGGGCCGGAAGTACCTCCTCGTCGAAAATTTATTCAAGCTCACGCAAAAGATGCAGAAACAATTGATGTATAAAACTCTATAAAAATAATTTAATACAATACCATGAAAACAATACATACAGCACTTATCGCAAGTCTTGCACTTCTTTCAACATTTACACTTTCTGGATGCTCTGATGATGACAATACAAAGAATAATATATCTCCATCACCAACAATTTCAGAAACACTCACACCAGAAGAACAAAAAATGGTAAACGAATATATTGCCCCAACAACAAACCCTAAAGGAAAAATAATTGAAGCGAAAGATCCACTTGTAGAATTATTAAGTAATTAATTTTCTTTCAACGCACTTTTTTTATGAAAACTCTTCAACATACACTTGAAACAGAATTATACAGTTTTTTTCTACAAACAAAAGCAAACAAAGCAATTATTGGAATATCAGGTGGAATTGACTCTGCTCTCACTTTAGCTATTGCAGTGCATGCACTGGGAAAAGAAAATATTTATGCATTACTCCTCCCCTATAAACTTGGGGAGGTTTCTTCGTATAAAAATTTTGAAGATGCAGAAGAAATTTGTAAACAATTTGGAGTTGAATATCAAAAAATTGAAATAGATACTTTTGTACAACCATACCTTTCTCTTCAGAGTTTAGATATTAAAAACTCAGAAAATCTCTTAATTCTTGGAAATACATTAGCACGCATTAGAATGACTCTATTATTTGCACATGCCAATACATTCAATGGAATTGTATTGGGAACATGTAATTTAACAGAAGTACTACTTGGCTATGAAACAAAATTTGGAGATGGTGCTGCAGATGTTTCTGTAATTGGAAATTTATGGAAAAGAGAAGTCTACGAACTCGCAAAATTATACAATCTTCCAGAATCTTTTATTACAAAAAAACCATCTGCTGAATTATATGCAAACCAATCAGATGAAGAAGAAATGGGATTTTCGTACGATGATGCGGAAAAAGTTTTACAACATATTAGAGATAATAAGAATGAAATACCGCATACTATAGATAAAAAAACTCAAAATAAAATACATGAGATGTATAAAAAGTCGGAACATAAACGAACCCTATTACCCACTTTATTCCATACAAAAAATCTTTCACCTCTCGCATAATGTCACAAAAATATCCATCTTTTTCAAATATAAAAATAATATTTTTTACACTCATTGGGATATTTTCACTTTTTATTCTCTGGGGAAATCTCCAAAACTATTCAGCAAATATTACTGATAATACCGCATTTTCTGATGAAGAAAAAACAACATTTGTTACTGCACTTACAGAAAATAACACTCGCTATTTTTCAAAATTATCATCTGGAACCATACTAATAGATACACTTAATTCATTTAAGCACATACTTGATATTAAAACAGAAACCCACGAAGATTCTCTTTTCTTCTCTTTTTTAGGACTTAAAAAAGAGAGCTCTATACTTCACAATGTATACGGAATATATAACAAAACCAAAAATACAATTTCTCTTTCTCCACCCCTTTCTGTATCTCTCAATCTTGATACCCAACACGCAACACTTACCATTACAAACACATCAAAAGAAATTTTTCCAGCGGATAAAACACTTATTATATTGCCATATAATATTACAATACAGTCAGATAAAACAGATATTTTACAAGAAAATGAAACAAAAACATATTTTATAACCAAAGAATTAACACAATTTCCCCATATTACATTTATTGAAAGTGTTAGTTATGGATACAAAGCAAAAGTCATTCTACAAAAATAATCATAAAAATTACCTCATTATATTATCTCATTATATTACCATGCATTCTCATTCTCATGCTCATTCTCACCAATCAACGAATAAGAAATTTTTATCCATCAGTCTTATTCTTTCTATCTTTTTAGCACTTGCTAAATCAATAATAGGATTTTTCATTGGCTCTCCTGCACTCATAGCCTCTAGTATTGATAGTACAATGGATGCATTTTCCACTTCAATCAATCGATTTATTTTAAATATTTCGAGCAAACCTGCAGACTTCGAACACCCCTTTGGACATGGAAAATTTGAAGCATTTTCCGGATTACTCCAAGGAATATTTGTAACAATAACATCTCTTTCTCTTCTTTTGTATTCTGTAATACAAATTTTTCAGAATACTTTACCTACAGAAGATTTAGAAAATGCCTCATCAGCATTCGTTATTTTACAGGACTTTCAAATTCTTGGAATACTTATAATTGTCATTTCTATTATCACTCCACTTCTGCTTTCATATTATATGAAAAAACAAGCAGAAAAATCGAAATCTCTTATTCTTGAAGCAGAACATTCACATTTTTACGCTGATGGACTTATGAATAGTGGAGTACTAATAGGGCTTCTTTTTTCATACTTCTATAATATTTATTGGATAGATAGTATTATTGGAATTGGAATTGCTTTATGGCTTATCTGGAATATAAAAGACCTTATTATAGAAAGTTTTAATGTCCTTACCGATAAAAAACTTCCATGTACTATTATCAAAACACTTACCACAATACTTGATGAAGAGAAAAAAAATACCGATACAAATAGCATAAAAGGTTGGCATGATCTTCAAACACGACGATCTGGAAGTGAGTATCATATAAATATCCACCTTGAATTTGAAGATACAACATCACTCCTCAATGCACATAAACAATCTGATATTATAGAAGAAAAAATTAAAAAAAATTACCAAAATGCTATAATATTAACACATTTTGATTTACACTCTGAATATTTATCCACTGACATATGCATGAAATAAAGATAGATGGAATTAAACACAATCACTCACTTTCAGATGAAGAAGTAGAACTTTCTATGGATATTTTTGAAGCAGAAAATACGATTTTTGTACTTATTCCTTTGGCTGGAATTAGCATTGAACAAATTAAAATTCAACTTTCAAAAGATGTTCTTACCATTTCTGGTACACGAGAAATACCCGATGATATACAACACTACCATGCAAAAAAATATTTTATAGAAGAATGCCATTGGGGGAAATTTTCAAGAAGCATTGTTCTTCCTGAAATTGTAGAATCTGCAAATATTCGTGCAAGCGAACACAATGGAATTTTAAAAATCATTATACCAAAAACGAAAAAAGTAGAAGAAAAACAAATTCATGTACAGCAACACAATATTTAATTCTATCAAACAATATGCTTGATACTATGTCCCAACGAATCTATGCATTTGCACTAGGAAAACTGGCAAGTACAGATATACCACAACAAAAACTTCGTACAAAACTTGAAGAAAAATTTATCACAAAAAATAAAAGAATATCTTCCTCTCCTTCATTTCAAGAACAAAAAGAAAAAATATCTGAAAAAATCAATAGCATTATAGAAACTCTACTCTCTCAAAAGTACCTCGATGATAACCGGTATTGTGAAAACTTTATTCGCTGGAGAAAAGCAGCCATGCCACGAGGAAAATACATGATTATTCAAGAACTTATTACACAAGGAATACCGTCAGAAATTGCAATAGAAAGCTGTAATATATATATTTCTCATCACGATGAAGCACAAATGTGCGAAACACTTTTGGTTAAAAAATATGAAATATTACAACAAAAATATCATTCAAAGAGAGAATATAGCAGTCATGAAATTCAAAATATCATAAAGCAAAAACTCTTCTCTTTTTTAGCAGGAAAACATTTTTCCTATGCACTTATATCAGAGATATGGGAAAAGACTCACACTTCCCTCTCTTCGTGAAATCTTTCTTATTTGAGATGTACACTATTTTATGATAAAATAAGAATGATTTTATCAAGATTTATCAAGATTTTTATGGACAATACAATAAAAAATATACTAAAAAAAGTGGAAGAAATTCAAGGATTTACCCCTCAAGAAACAGAGATATTGTTAATACTTGGAAATGATGACCTCTTTAATGAATTTATAGAAAAACTACAAAAAGAAGTACCTGCTGAAGAATTTGAAAAAGTAAAAACTCTTTTTGAAGCAGAAAAATATATATATCAAGAATCTCAAAAAACATACCAAAAAGAAAGAGAAGCACTAGATGCAAAAGAAATTTCAATAGTACAAGAAAATATTGAAATATTAGCACGCACAAATCCAACAGCATTGTCTGATTTAAATACTGAAATCTCTAATCTTTAATCATTTCAAACCTATGTCTGAAGCAAATAACAACATAATAGAACAGCATTCGGAATATATGGATCAAGCAGATTTATTATTTTTCAAAAAATTAGAAAAAATTATTCCACTGCTTACACAAAATGCACAATTGATGGCAAAACAATTTAAAAAAAATTTGCAAGAAAAAATGAAAGAAAAAGGTATGACACTTATAGAAATAAAAGAAAGTCTTAAAGACAATAAATATGCTCAATCTCTTTTTTCTTTATTACTTCCAGAAAGTGAAGCAGCACAAGTCTTAAAAAAAAAGTTTCAAAAAGAAGCAAAAAATACTGTAAAAAAAATAAAAGAAGCAGGATTTTTATCAAAAACATGGAATGCTATTCAACGAGTAGCATCTGTTGTTGTGGAAAAAGTTGTACTCCTTTGGGACTCTATCCCAACCTCTGTAAAAGTTATTGGAGTAGTTCTGTTGCTCCTTCTTGGCTCATGGAAAGCTGTTCTTGCTTTTTTAAATAATTGGCAATCGTCTTCTTCGGCTGCAACATTTGGTGCCTTAAAATCTATAAGCAATATTACTCCTGACACATTTGGAGCAATGGTAAAACCATTAAAAAAAGTTATATCGAATAGCCACCTTGGACTCCCCTCTTAATACAATTATATGACAAATACAAACCACTACAGACTACACCTTCAAACAGAAAATTCTCCAAAACCCGTAGGTTCACAAGCAGATGACCTGCAAGAATGTAAAAACACTATAGACCAAATAAAAGCTCTATCTGATAAAAAAGATAAAACTTCTTTTGAAATACTCGATATTTTCGGAGGAAACTCAAAAAAGAAACAACTGGAAGACGCAATACAAGCGTTAGAAAAACAATTAGAAAGTAACCCAGCATTACCAAATTCTGAACATTTTAATATAGAAATATTGTATGGAACATTAATTGAATATTTCGATTTATTAAAAAAAGAAGCAAAGACACCAGAAGAAAAAACATATTTTGACGAAAAAAGTGCTATGTCCTCTCTTTATTTAGAAGAATATCGATACATAAAAGAGAATATAAAGAGAAATAATGAAAGAATACAGATGTATGAAACAAAAGGATACATCACAAAGGAAAACTATACTGCTCTTCAAAAAGAAATACAAAATATACATACACCACTCCAAAATGATATTCTTGAATATGTAAATATATTTAAAGCAAATGCATGTGGTTCCCAAAAGCAACAAAATCTCACAATAGAACCTGCAAAAAAAGTGCTCACAACCTACCAAATCACTTCTAAAAAAATACATTCATTTGAAAATACCCTCATAAATCATTTATTAGATTCATCAAAAGAGCATGCATTTAATGAAAACATACAAAAAGAAGCACTAACACTCATTCATAATATTCATGGAAATAGGATTGATAACGCGATGCAACAAATAATGATTCTATCTGATTTGCGAAATATTGAAACGTTTCATGGAGAGTCAGATATATCTGTAAAGGCTATTCCAGTACCAAAGAAGCATATAACCGCTCAAAGAGATGCAATACAATTATCATTGCAAAATAATGCAAATGAAATATTGCGTGAATTTTCTCCATATAAACAACTGAAAGATCCATCGATAGTAAATGAACAAGGAAGAAAACAAATCACATCAGATATTCTTACTGTCATTGAAGAGAAGTTCATGCCAGAATTTGCAAAAAATGCAATACTCTCTCTCGAAGGAGAAGAAGCACAAACATCTGTAACACAATATTTTCAGGATTTTTTTCACAACTCAGCATATAAAAATTATATGCAAAATCTTCAACATCTTGCGAACCCAAACGATGAAATATACACTCTTATGAATACCCCAACACCGGAAAATAAAGAAAAAGTAGAAACTTTTATAAAAGAATTACAACATTCTGAAAAAGTATATTTAGAAGAATTTTATATACTTACCCAAAAATTATTAAAAAAAGGTGTATCACATGAACAGATTGACCAAATCTGGAAATTTATTACCAAACATCCATTAGAAATTCTAGGAGTAGTGAGTATTACGAGTATTGGGACATGGGCTCTTGCAAAAAAAATATTGAAAAGTATAGGGAAAAATATTTCGAAACGAGTACTTTGGCTTTCATCTCTTCTTGTTGTAGATGAAAAAATGCTCAACAATTCAATGAATACAGGAAATAATTGGTTATAAGCGAATGATACGCCACTTTTTTTAGCGTAAATAATAATTACACCACAATTTTATACAAAAACATTATAAATAAATAATTCTATAGATTTTGTATAAAAATCATGAGAGACTGCATGTATAAAAATTATTCTGTTGTATTCTCAAAACATTATATACACGAAAAAATAACAAGCGATTTTGAGAAGAACAAACAAGAAAAGCGATTCAAATATACGGGAAATAACAATTTTATAGAGAAAACATACAATTTCTATATAGATATATATACGCATAATCCTATGCATTATATCACTATTTGTACTATTTTTTTGTCAGAATAATTCATACTATTATTATATTATACAAAACATTATGGATAAACTCAGTGGATGGATAAGTAAAATTACAAAAGGAAACGACAATACACCGTCTAGCCCTAAACCTGCAGAAAATAAAAATACAAGTACCTCAGAAAACACGAACGAGAGTTCTTCTGCTTCAAAATTTGGAGGAGTTCCGAAAGGAACACCACGACCAAAAAAAACAAAACATACGAAACAGCACAATAAAACAAAACATCAGAAATCAAATAGAAATAATAAAAAATCATACGATAAAAATGGGAAACCAGAAATTAATGTTGGACGATTAAAATTTGAACGAAAAAAAGCAACAATTCCTTCGAAACGAGTACAACGACATTCAACAGCAGCATATCCAGAGAAACGAAACCAAAGACCGCGTCCAATGCTTGGAAATATTTACAGACAAGAATCTTCTGTAACATTTCCAATGTATGAAAAACTTCCAGAAGGAAGCCCAATGCGAATTATTCCCCTTGGTGGATTAAATGAAGTTGGAAAAAACTCAATGGCATTAGAATATGAAAAAGATTTACTTCTTATCGATATTGGACTTCAATTTCCAGAAGAAAACATGCCTGGAGTAGACTATGTTATTCCTGATTTAACATATGTTCTTGAACGAACAGAACATTTAAAAGGACTCCTTATTACCCATGGACATTTAGATCATATTGGAGCCATTCATCATTATATAGAACAACTTGGATTTCCAACAATCTATGCAACTGGTTTAACACGAGCACTTATTGAAAAACGACTAGAAGAACATGACCTAAAAGATAAAGTTGAAATTATTACCATCAATCCAGATAGAGAAGATGTGCGATTTCAACTTGGGAAATTTACGATTGATTACTTTCGAGTAAGTCATTCAATTCCTGATGCAACTGCTATCTATATAAAAACAGAAGCGGGATCTATGATACATACTGGAGATTTTAAATTTGATTTTACACCAGTAGATGGAATGCATTGTGATTATGCAAAAATGTCGAGACTTGCAGCTGAAGGAGTAGATTTAACATTCTGCGATTCAACAAATGCACTTCGAGATGGATACTGTCCATCAGAACAAAAAATTGCACAAAATATAGACAAACTTTTTACAGAATGTGCTGGAAAGCGTATCATAATGGCAACATTTGCAAGTTCTATTGGACGGCATCAAGCAATTATTAATGCTGCGGTAAAACATGGACGGAAAATTTTCCTTGGAGGACGATCGATGAATGATAATGTGAAAATTGCTCATGATCTTAATATTATATCTGTTCCACGATCTGCAATTCGAAAACTCAGTAAATCAGTAGAAGATTATCGACCTGAAGAAGTACTTATTCTTACAACTGGATCACAAGGAGAACCTTTTGCTGCACTTTCACGAATTTCACGAGATGAACATCCTCATGTAAAAATTACAAGTGATGATATTATTGCATTTTCATCATCTCCAATTCCTGGAAATGAAAGAGGGCTATACACAGTTATTGATGCAATTTACAGAAAAGGAGCAACAATTATTACAAAAGCTGATACAGATATTCATGCATCTGGACACGGATTTCGAGGAGATATCACAATGATGCATACACTCTTGAAATCAAAATATGTAGTTCCAATTCACGGAGAATATTTCATGAGAATGGCACATCGTTCTCTTGCAATTGATGATCTTGGATACGAAGAACGAAAAGTCATAATGCTAGAAAATGGTGGAATTATTGAACTTCGAGATGGAGTTGCACGACGAGCAAAAGAAAAACTTGATCAAAAACTTATTTTTATCGATGGAAAAGCTCATGCAGATATTCAAGAAGAACAAATTCATGAACGAATTGCATTATCAGAATCAGGAATTATTACAATTCTTCTAGAGTTAGATAAAACAACAAAACAATTAAAAAAATCTCCTAAACTCTATTCTGAAGGATTTTTGGAAAATGCAAATGTAAATGGTGTAATTATAGATACTGTAAAAACAAAATTTGCAAAATTGCATCAAAAATTTGGTGCAGAAAAATTATCAGAAAAAATTATTACAGAAGATATTGCATATGAAGTAAAACTTGAGATGTTGCGAGAAATTGCACGAGAACCTGTAATTCAAGTAATTGTAACACTTAACTAAAAACATTGTTCAAATAATAAAAAAAACTGCATATATTGCAGTTTTTTTTATTATTTCTCTTGTGCAAACAAAGCAGAAACTTTTTCATATGATTTTACTCCTGGGGACTGTTCAACACTTGAAGAAATATCTATTCCATCTGCACCTGAAAGATGCAGTATTTTTTCCTTATTTTCAGCTGTAATTCCTCCAGCTATAAAGAGTTTTTGATGAGACGCAAGAGACGATCGTATATATGGCAAAAGATCTTCTGATACTTGTTTTCCACTTCCACCATACTCATTTTTCACAGTACTAAAAGCATCTACTAAAACAGAATCTACCATTTCATATTCAGAAATAGTCTGTATTTCTTCTTTTTTTTGAATACGAAAAGCCTTCCAAAGCTGTATATTAAATCCCAATTTTTGAATACAAAGAGAGACAGCACTACAAAAACTGGGCGTTTCAATCGAATTATCACCATGCAATTGAAAAACATCAAGAAAAGAAAAAGAAGTACATATTTCTTCTTTCTGTAAATTTTCATTTACAAAGACTCCAACAAATAGAACCCTCTCTTTCGTATATTTTTTCCGTATATATCTCGCTATTTTTTGTGCATTTTCAGGAGAAATATAACGAGGAGATTTTTTATAAAACACAAAACCTAAATACTCAGGAGCAGTATGTGAAAAAGATAATACCATTTCAGCATTATCCTTATTTGTAATTCCACATATTTTCATATAAATATTTTCCATAATATATATACTATAACTCTTCTGCTCGTTGTTTTGCAGCACGCATTCCTTCTTGAAATACAAAAGAGAGGTTATTACTTTCAAACGAATCAAGTGCAGCAGCTGTTGTACCTCCTTTCGATGTTACCTTTTGTCGCAATGTTGAAAAATCATCACTCCCCTCTTTCAAAGCTTTTTCTGCCAAAAGACCAGCACCTAATAGTGTATGCAGTGCAATATGCTCTGCCTCTTTTTTTGTAAAACCAAATGCTTCTCCCTGCTCTGCCATAGACTCCAACAATCTAAAGAAATATGCTGGACCACTTCCAGAAAGTGCGGTAATTGCATTTATTTTTTCTTCTGTTTCGCATTGCACCGCAAGACCAAACGATTTCATCATTTTTGCAAAATACTCTCTATTTTCTGATTCTTTTGCTACAGACTCCGACATAAAATACCCAGATACCCCCTTTCCTACCAGAAGAGGTGTATTTGGCATAACTCGCACAACCGACGACACTCCAGAATTATCCTGTATATCTGCAACAGAAACTCCTGCAGCAATAGAAAGCAATATAACTTCTTTTTTGAATAGTTTTTTTTCTGCCCACTCTTTCAATAAATTACGCAATGGTTGAGGTTTTGTAGCCAAAATAATAATATCTACTTCTGGAATGAGTTCTTCTGTACACGGAGAAGTTTTACACCCCTGTTCCATAAAAAAGTCTAGATTTTTCTCCCATGTATCACTCACCAATAAAGAATTAGATGAAACAAAATGTTCGGCAAGCAATGCTTTTCCAATAGCACTTCCCATATTTCCCGCTCCAATTAACAAAATTTTTTTATTTTTCATACTATTATACATATTATTTACTATTGTTTCTCAATACCTTCTCCCCCTATTAATCTCTAATATTTCCATTACCAGATATTACATACTTTGTAGAAGTGAGTGCTTCCAATGCAAAAGGACCTCGTGCATGTAATTTTTGTGTAGAAATTCCTATTTCTGCTCCAAGCCCAAATTGTGCCCCATCTGAAAAGGCCGTTGACGCATTATGATACACACACGCTGCATCAACCTCTTGCAAAAATCTCTCTGCATTTTTCATGTTTTCCGTCACAATACTTTCAGAATGTCCCAAAGAATATCGTTGAATATGGTCTAATGCTCCTGAAATATCATCAACACGATGCAAAGTAATTGCAGACCGTAAATATTCCGTAGAAAATAAATCATCAAAACTCTCTTCTGTAAGAGATGATAATACCGATGTATTATAAATTTCTACCCCTTCTTTTTCTAAAAGTGGCACTATATATGCTAAAAATCTATCCGCAATATTTGCATGAATCAATACCGTATCAAGTGCATTACACACCGAAACCCGTCGTGTTTTTTCATTTATAATAATATTTTTTGCCATTTCAAAATCTGCACTTTCATCAACAAATGTATGCACTACACTTGCACCTGTTTCAATAACAGGAACTCTAGAATTTTCTGAAACAAATTGTATTAATCCTTTTCCTCCTCTTGGAATTAATAAATCTATTTTTCCTTTTGCTTTCAATAATTCTGCTGTATCTTCACGACTTGCATTTTCTATTAACTGCACCGCAAACCCTACTCCATACTCTCCTAATACTTCTTGAAATATTCGCGCTAATATTTGATTTGAATATTCTGCCTCTTTTCCACCTTTTAAAATAATTGCATTTCCACTTTTAAAAGCTAATACAGATGCATCAATTGTTACATTTGGACGAGATTCATAAATCATAGCAATCACCCCTAACGGAACTCGTATTTTACGAATTTTTATACCAGATGACATGAGATCAGAAGAAATTTCATCTCCAACAAAATCATGCAATTGTGTAACATTTATAATATCGCTTGCTATGGCTGAAATTCGATCTGAAGTGAGTAATAACCTATCAATCATTTCAGAATTTTCTGTATTATTTTTTTGAAACTTTTCAATATCTTTTTTATTTTCACGTATAATAGAATCAGACTCTTGCAACAATTTTTCTGATACTTTTTGTAAAATATTATTTTTTTGCTCTGTCGAAAGTTTTGCAACTGCTTTTGAAGCATTTTTTGCATTATTAAATATTTCTGTAAAGTTTCGCATAAAATAAAGATAAAATAAATTAGAAGATTAAAGATGAAAGATTAAAGATGAAAGAATAAGAAGAAAACAA
>CAMZKZ010000030.1 GCA_947311645.1 uncultured Candidatus Altimarinota bacterium
AAACGGCATATGGAGTACAAACATATCCAAATACAACAATCTCTGTTCCCGCTGATGGATGCGAAACAAATAATACTTCTTCTACAGATACCGTATTTGAGTTTCGAGATGTAAGACTTCCTGTTCTCAATATTAATTCACGAGATAATGGAAACAGCGGTGAAGCATTTGGTTCACCTCTTCTTTCCAACCCTGCTTGGCTTCGATAAAAAATATTCATTGAAAATAATAAAAAATCTATGTAGTATATACATAGATTTTTTATTATTTAACTTACAAAAATGGAATTACTGTACGAAGCAGATGCTGATGCACAATATTTAGAAGGGAAACAAGTTGCCGTTATTGGATACGGTGCACAAGGACGAGCACAAGCACTTATGATGCATGACTCTGGAGTAAATGTGGTAGTTGGAGTTCGAGAAAAAGGAGCATCTTGGGAACTTGCAAAATCTGATGGATTACAAGTTGCAACAATTTCTGAAGCAGCAAAATCTGCAGATATTATTCATATTTTAATTCCAGATGAAGTACAAGCAGATGTATATGAAAAAGAAATAAAAGAATATATTGTAAGTGGAAAAACACTTTCATTCTCTCATGGGTTTAATATTATTTTTAATAAAATCACTCCTCCAGAAGGTGTTGATGTTATTATGGTAGCTCCAAAAGCACCTGGAACAGAAGAACGAAAAGTATACCTTGAAGGATTTGGAGTTCCTGCGCTTATTGCAATGCATAAAGATGAAACAGGAAATGCAAAAACAACTGCCCTTGCAATGGCTCATAGCATGAACTTTACAAAAGCAGGAGTAATGGAATGTACTTTTGAACAAGAAACATACGAAGATTTATACGGAGAACAAGTTGTACTTTGTGGTGGAGCAGTTGAACTTGTAAAAGTTGGATTTGAAGTTTTAACAGAAGCTGGATACCCTGCTGAAATGGCGTATTTTGAATGCCTTCATGAACTGAAATTGATTGTAGATTTAATGTACGATGGAGGAATTGACCACATGTACAATGTTGTTTCAAATACAGCAGAATACGGAGGTCGAACAGTTGGACCAAAAATTATTACTGCAGAAACAAAAAAAGCAATGCAAGAAGCATTACGACGAGTAGAAAGTGGAGAATTTACAGAAGAATATCTTGCTGATTTTAAAAATGGATTTAAAAACTTAAATGCTTTACGAGCAGAAACAAAAGTGCATCCAATCGAAGTGAAAGGAGCTGAAATTCGTAAATTATTTGAAAAAAAATAATATATTCATACAGAACAAAAAACTCAGAAGAACGTTCTTCTGAGTTTTTTTGTGTTTCCATATATACAATAACAGTAATATAGCTTTTTATATTCTTAATATAATTTTTGCCATTCTTCAAAGAAATTATCTACCCATTCTGTAGAATTTTTATAACTGATAGATCTCTTCCATTTTGCGACCTGATTTCCAGCATATCGACTAAAATGATACCGCTTTAACGAAACCTCTCTATCTCGTGTTCCATATAAAAACATCATCTGATATGGGTCTGCATCAACAACTTTTATTAAAATAGAATTTTCTGAATTATTTGTTAATAATAAATCAACATCTCCTCCACTCCATGCCGATTTATACATTGTTGCATCAAACCCAATTCCACCATAATATGAAATTGATTTTGAATGCGGTTGAAATTTTGTAACTTCCAATCCTGAATTTTGCCATGACCGAAATATTGTTGTTACCGACTGACACACTCCCCCTCCCATTGCTGTTACATCTTTTCCATCTTTTATAATAACTCCATTTACATACCCATTATTATAATTAAACGGTGCAAGAGTATCTACAATAGATAATGTTTCACCAGGGTGAATAATTTTACCATCAAGTTTAGATGCAGCATTTCGTAAATTTGTTTTCCGACTTCTACTCGAATGCGGATATTTTGAAAGCCCAACTCCTATCAACTCCTTAATTCCTAAAATACTTAAATCTACATTATTTAAATATGTAATATCATGGTCAATATTCTGCTGATTTCCAAGTAATGTTTGAGTTTGAGTATCCCAATTTTTAGTATTTAATACTCCATCAATCACATATTGTGGAACAACTACACCATTAAAATTATGGACTCGTAACTCAACACTTTCTTTATGTTTTTCTCTCATCATAGCATCTACAGAATCCTGCACTTGTTGTGCAAAATCTGCGAAACTACAATATCCCAAAGCATTTTCAAATGCAATTTTTGGATCAGATGAAAAATTTTTAAATTGATTCATTGTCATGCGATCTAAACACAAGACAACAGAATCAATTTCTATCGCATTTTCAAGTCTTTCATTTTTTGATTGCAATATTTCTGTACGCTTTTTCAATTTTTGAAAGTATGCTTCATAGGATTTAAATTTTGTACTCATGGGATGTACAATACGCTCTTGTTGTTCTTGTTGTTTCAAAATAACATCTTCAACTTCAACTTCATCTTCATCTTCAAGAGTAACTGCAACATCAGCTTCACCTTCTTCAGATAATTCTTTATATCCCTCTTCAGTTTGTATTTTTTCAAGACCTACATTCTCTTTCATTAACGCAGATCGTTCTTCTTCCGTATAATCCATATCTTCAAACCCATACTCTCTTATTCCCACCTCTGGAAAAATCATAGAGGCAACAATAACACCACTTCCAACCACTGCTAATGATGAAAAAAATGTAAGAAAAAATACCTTTATCCCAGATGTTAATTTTGAACGCTTCATTCTTAAATATATTAAAATATGAACTATAAAATAATTCAAACTATAGTACCATGTGTTATATACAAAATGAAAGACTATTTTCGATATTTTTGAAAATAGTCTTCTGCCACCATTACATCTTTTTTAATTTGTTCCACAAGATCTTCTGCCGATGAAAAACAGATAACCTCTCTTATTTTTTTTTGCAGAGTAAATTGAAGAGAAGCCCCAAGATCTACCTGATGTAAAAAAGTATGTAAATCTTCTATCCCATGATTACAATACTGTTGTGATACTTTTTCAAGAACAAAAATTTCTATACGAAACTCTTTTTCTTGAAATGTTGGGCGACTTCCCAAATGCAATAACCCAACACATGAAGAAGAAAACTTTTCCTGAAACTGTAATTCTACAATAAAAACACCAGAATTTTTCTGAAGCATGCTATTTTCTTCATTTTTACAAAGATTTATATTGAGAGTAGGGAAACCAAGTGTTTTTCCTCTTCCATCTCCTGCAATTGTTTTCCCCAAAAATACAGTCATTTTTTCCCTTGTTTATAAATATTTTTTACTTCTTTTTTTACTTCTTTTTTATTTTTCTTCTTTTTTTACACCAATAAAATATTCTGTTTTTTCTCTGAATGTTTTTGGAGTGAGCCCCTCTATTAAATATCGTGTAAATGTAATAGCCGTAAACATAGAAACCAAAATCCCAATTGCAAGTGTTATTGCAAATGCTTTAATAATTGAAGTTCCCAAGGCGAATAAAATAAAACATGTAATAAGCGATGAAAAATTTGAATCTCGAATAGAAGACCATGCTTTATCAAACCCAGTTGCAACAGCATCAGAAAATTTTTCTCCAGACTGCAATTCTTCTTTAATCCGTTCAAAAATCAATATATTTGCATCTACTGCCATACCAATCGATAACACGATACCAGCAATTCCAGAAAGCGTTAATACAAATCCAAAATATTTAAAGAGAGACAAGAGAAAGAGTGCATAAAATACCAATGCAACCACTGCTAATACCCCTGAAAATCTATAAAATAAAATAATCCATATTGCAACCATAACAAAACCAATCAATGCTGCATAAATAGAAAGCTCTAGTGCTTTTTCTCCTAAACTTGCAGAAATTTTTCGTTCTGAAAGTAAAGAAATTGGTGCTGGAGTTGCTCCAGAATTTAAATTATCAGCTAACTGATTTGCTTCGGCTTGTACCTCTCTCAATGTTCCCGACCCCATAGAAATTTGTGCATTTCCTGCTATTTTTTCTCGAACACACGGTGCCGAAACTTTTTTATTATCAACAAAAATTGCAAAAACATCTCCTGTTGCTCCACATACTGTATTGGTATGCTTTGCGAGTTCTCCTGTTATTTTTCCAAAAATTTCCCCTCCTTTTGGCGTAAAATTAATATGAACAATTGGATAATTTGTATTTTGATCAACTCCAACTTTTGCAACTTTAAACTCTCCACCACCAAGTGCCGTATCTTTCCATGTTGGCGTAAGATATAAAAATCGTATAAATCGAGAATCTTCTTTTTGTTTTACTTCTTTTTTTATATATTCATCTACAACCGAATCTGATTCAGATGATAAATCAATAAGTGAATATAAAAAACGTTGTGTTGTTGTATCGTATTGTGTTTTTTCAACAAGATATTTTCCTGATACCGTCCATGATTTTTCCCCTTCTAGTAAAACAATATCATTTAATACCTCCGACGGCAGTGCATCAATCGTAAGATTTTTTTCTGACGGAAATACTTTTTCTGCATCTGCAAATGTTTTTTCTGACTCTGCAGAAACTCTATCAGTTTGAGCAAGAGGAGACTGATAATATGTCAATAAATAAATATCGTTTGAAAGTTTTTCATATCCTTCTCTCCACCCTACATATTCAGGATTTTCTGTTAAGATTTTTTGAGCAAGATCTTCATCTCCATTTACCCCTGCTACAATTTCATTTAAATATGCTGTTTCAAGATTAAGCCCTCGCCCCTCATCTGCTAAAACAATTGGCTTTGCTATTTCATCAAAATCTCGATTATTTTCTATCGCACTATTCAATACAACATTTACCCATGCGTCTTTTGCGTTTACCCCTTCCTCTCCTTTTGGATAGGGAGTTTTAAATTCTAAAGAAGTTATTTTTTCAAGTTTTGCTCTGTTTTCTTCGGTATCGATATCGGCTGTTAATTCAACAACTACAAACCACTCTTCTCCTCGTTGAGACGAAAATACAGAAACTTCTTTTGTTCCATCTGGATCTATTCGTTTTTTAAGTGTTTTCACAACACCATTGGCAATTTCAGACTTTTTTAATGATTCTGTATTAAGAGCATCATTTGTTTCATCTGCAATATTCAGTTTTTTTTCTGCTTCAGTAAAATCAATTTTATACTCAAGTTTTGTTCCTCCAGATAAATCTATTCCAAGCTTTATTTTATACGATGATATTTGTTCTTGCACTGCCAATGGAAGATTTTTCTGTACACTTTCAGGAAGATTAAACACTCCCAACGAAAGTGCGAATACTGCTAAAAATGTAAATTTAATCCAAAACCATGTATTTTTCATATATTGTATACTAAATGTAAATATTTTTTCTCTTTTCTCTCTTTTCTCTGCTCTGCTCTGCTCTTTTATTTCTATAATTTCTAGACTTTTGATGCGAGATCGAGCAATACTTCGTATGGAGTCTCAGACTTTGTAACTCCACTTGCGAGAAGTACTCCCACTGCTTCTTTTTCAATAACTACTTGTACATCTACTCCTGTTTTTATCCCTGCACCAATCAGCACTTTTCCTTTTCCAATGTCAGCAACACTTTCCGAAATCAATTCTGGGCGAGCAGTCGAAACAGAAATATCTCCTCCAATTAACTCTGGTGGTTCTACTGCTATAAAATCTGCATTTGAATGTTCTGATAAAAAAGCTCCCTCTTCAACTGTTTCTGCACAACATACGACAGTTAATCCTGTTTTTTTTGCATAATTAATAGTTTCAATGAGTTCTGCATAATTATTTTCCGAAGAAAATCTATGCTCACTATGATGTAAAATAACCCCTTTTACTCCCATTTGTAGCAACATTTCAGGAAGAATCTTTCCTGTAGAAGACCCAAAACTTGCATTGTCGCAATGCTGTGCATAAATATCAATTGTGCCTGCAAATGCATCACAAATAGATTGTATATCTAAAGAATTTATAGCAACGGCAAACTGAATATTTTCTTTTGTTTTTTCTACCTCTTTTTGTGCATCAATATGCATTTGCACAAGATTTTTTGCATTTTGAAACACTCCAGTAGGATATGCCTTAAAATTTGTTAATATTATCATTTTGCTCTTCTAAAAAAATTATACACAAATACTATCATACCGAGTACCGAAACACTAAAATATTTTAGCTATTGATTTAATACGATAGTGGAAAAGCATTCGCATTCCAATCATTTATTCCATACTGCAAATTATACACTTCTACAAATCCCATATTTTTCATTATTTGTAGAGCTTTCCCACTTCTATTTCCGCTTCGACAATAAATAAAATATGTTTTATTTTTATCTAAAGCTGATAATTTTGTTTTAAAGTCTGCTCTTGTAACATCAATAAGTTCCGCATTTTTAATATGCCCCGATTGAAATTCTGAAAATGTTCGCACATCAATAATACTTTTTGTATCATCATTCGCATTAATTGCATCAATATATGCTTTAAATTTTTTCGCTGATACAGAAAGAGCAATTTGAGATTTTTGTTGTTTTTGAGTTTCTTGATCTTCTTGAGTTTCTTGAGTTTCTTGAGTTTCTACATTTTGTACATTTTGTATATTTTTTTCAGAATCCATACACCCAGAAAAAAGAAGCACTACACCAAAAAGCCCACCTCCTAGCAATACTTTTACTGTTTTTTTTGTTTTCATCATATTATATAAAAAGAGTAATACT
>CAMZKZ010000031.1 GCA_947311645.1 uncultured Candidatus Altimarinota bacterium
GTTGAAGTGTGAAGTCTTTTGTAGAAAGAGTTCCAGCTGGTTTTTTAGTAAACCCAGTTGTTTCATCAGAAACTTGTCCAGTTACTACAATGTTTTCAATAGAACCACCATTAACTGCAGAGAATACAAAATTATAAGTAGAATCTTCATTCAAGTTATTTTTTGTATCAGCAACAATGTAATAAGTTTTTGTTTCTCCTGCTGCAACAAAAATATCTTCGTTGAAGTCAAGAACACCATTATTAGCACAAGTAGCATCTACTGTTCCAAGAACTGTAGAACCGTTTGTAGCTGAAACAAGTCGAATATTTTCTAAATCATCACATGCCGAATCAACATCACCTTGCCCATCAGTAGTAACAAGTTTAAATTCATATGAATCTTTGTCAATTTCAATTGCTTCTGCATCATTTTCAATTGAGAATGTTCCAAATACAATATCTTTTGTATCGTCAGCAATATCAGTTGCTTCTGAATCTAAAGCAAATGTAATGTCTCCTGCAGTAACAACAATACCAAAACCTTCATCATATGCATCAGAAGTAGGTTCTACAAGAACAGTTCGTGCTACACCAAATCCGTATTTAGCACCAACGATATTAAAATCAGATTCAGAATCAATTGTTACATATAAATCTGCAACAGTATCACTTTCATCAGAAAATGAATCAATTGGACCTGTGAAGTCTGCGTATACAGAGAATGATTCATCTGAATTTCCTTCAACAAGAATCCCTTCTGCAATAACAGCAGTAAGATCAAAAGTTACTTTGTCGTTTACAGATTTTGCAACAACATTAGAAACTTTTTCTCCATTTGCTTCAACATAAAGATTTTCTAAATCTCCATCGTCAAAGTCTCCTTTTAATTCAACAGTAAGTGCTCGAACATATAAATCTTCTGCACCATTGTTTGAAGCAATGTTTAATTTTGCAACTTCAACATCTTTTTCTCCTGCTTCAATAATAGTATCAGCAATTTTTTCAAATCCGATTTCAGCAGAACCAACAAGAATATTAGCAATATTCATTGTTTCTCCAACAATTGGAAACGAACCAGTTGTAGAAACAACTGCTCCTGTAGTTTTTCCAATAAGGATAACAGAGTCAGCATTTAATAATGCAACTGCATGTTCTCCTGCTGTATCATTAAGAAAATCAGTAACAATATCAGCTCGTACATAAACTGTTTTAGTTGTTCCAGCAGCAATAACAACTGGATCAGCTTGTAAGTTTAATACAGCAATATCATCTTCTCCAGAGAAGTCTTTATCAGACCCTCGTGGAATAATTCCTTCAAACACTTGAAGGTTTTGTACTTCATCAGCATCTCCAAGTCCAGTATGTTGAACCGTAAGACCTGTAAGAAGTAAATCTTCGTCGTTAGACGCAGTAATATCTAAAGCAATAAATGGTACTTGGTACGCATTTTTTGGAATAGATTGTGCAGCTGGTGAGTTTTGTGAAATCACAACCTCAACAGTAGCATCAGTTGTAACAACTGGAGTTGGCGTAGCAGAACCTGTAGCAGTAGCTTCAGGAGTTGCAGTAGCCTCAGGAGTAGCAGTAGGTGCTACAGTTTCCCCACAAGATGGGTTAATAGAAGCAACAAAAACTTTTACTGCAGCAGCTCGAGTAATTGGAGCAGCTGGGTTAAAGTTAGATCCTCCTTTAACAACACAGTTTCCGTATGCATTTCGTACATATGGAGCATACCATGCGCTTTCAGCAACATCAGTATATGGAAGAGTTACATCAACAGATGGAACTTCTAACGCTAAAACAATAACTTTAACAGCTTCTGCTCGGTTAACAGCTCGACCTGGTTCAAAGTTTGTTTTTTCTCCGTCAATAATTCCAGCTTCAGCAGCATAGTTTACAATATCGTAATACCATGCATCAGCAGAAACATCAGCGAAGTCAGCAGATTCATCATAATCTACTGCAGTAATTTCTTCTCCATTATTTGCGTATACTGCAACCATTTTAGTAAGTGCAGCTCGAGTAATAGATTCATTTGGGTTAAATGATGGTTTTGTTCCATCAATAATTCCTGCTTCAATAGCAGTATCAAGATACGATCCAGTTTCTACCCAATGTCCAGCAACATCATTAAATGATGAAGCAGACGCAGCACCAGAAAGTGCAAGAGTAGCAACAGACGCTCCTGAAAGTAGTTTTTTCAAGTTCATTTGTATATATAAAAATTAGTAGCAAAAAAGCTTTGTGAGCTTTGCGAATATTAAAACTAAAAAAGCTTTAATGTATAAAACATTGTTTTTGTAATTTTTAGAGTTTTGTATAAAGCGTAAAACAATTTTTTTATTTGCATAAAAAATACTCTATACAAAACTTTTGTAAATAAGTTTTGTGCAAACACCTTGCAAGCAAAGTATTCGTCTTTCGTTTTTCCGTCACATTTCAAAGGTCACAATCTTTTTCGTTTTCTCATTTTCTTGTTTTATATAATAGAACAAAAAAACTGTAGAAATAATGCAATGCGAAATCTGTATTTTTTTATGGTCACAAAAAGTACCAATACAAAATTTCAAGAACAATTTTCGCACATACCTTTTTCAAATGTCAATATCTTTCTTTTAATAACGCGAAAGAAAATAACAAAAGAAAAAAGCAAGAACTTCACTGCTCACAAATCTTAAACGAGCAGGCAATACATTTGTTTCACTTTTTTTTAAAAATATAAAAAATCGCTTATTTTACAGGAAAATTTGATACACTTTTCCATCTTTTTTAAAAACACACCGTTTTTTTTCTGCACTACAAAACCCATCAAAATCACTATCTTTTCTTGATAAAAAGTGAAAAACCTCTCTTTTTTCAGAAAATAAATACACAGAATCTTCAAAGAAAAGCACTGTTTTTTGGTCGTCAATAAAATACGATGCCATATTTTTTTGCAAAAATACACCTCGCACATCTACAGATTCTTGAAACGAAAAAGTGTCTATAAACGATACCACAGAGAAAAAATACGAATCAAAAAGGTAATCCATCTTTTTTTCTACAAATCCCAAAAACACAGATCGTTCCGAAGACACAGAAACATTTATATAAAAGGGATTTTTTTTATCATCTCCATACAACACAAAACGATGCGTATCTTCTTCATACGCAATACTTTTTACAGAGTCCAAAGGAAACAACGAAGACCCCAAAAACAAAGACTGAACTTCCCCACTTTCTTCCGTTACATAAAAAACCTGTTGCAACCGCGGAGAATACCACAAAATTGCTTTATCTACAGACGAAAATACAACAGTATCAACATCATCAGAAAGAACACTTCCTATAGCTTCTTTTTCTTCTACAAGTGTAAACAAAGAAGAAAACACCTGAGACTCTTCACTATTTTCAAACACCCCTACTGCATTAAAACATCGTGTGTTTTTAAAAAACTCCTCTACACAAAGCGTATGATTTCCCGCCTCAAATAACTCATTCTTCCCAGAACCCTCTATATATTTTCCATCTATATATAAAGGAGAAGACGACGAAAAAAGAGCATACCCTCTTTGCAAAACGCGTTCATCAAAAAAACTAAAACCATACAAAAACAAATACACCACACTTACCCCTAAACCAAAGGCAATCCCCCACAAAAATACATAAAACAACCCAAACACTCTTCTTTTCTTTTTTACTCCCATTATACCTCTTTTTTAAAGAATAAATTTACACCAAAGACACTTTCGACATATTCGACATATTCACAAAATACATTCTTTTTTTCTACAGAATACCCCGACTCTTTCGACATTTCAAGCATAGACATTTTCGACATTTTTTTTATAAAACCAAAAAATTCGGCAATCGCCACTGGCGTGTTCAAATTATCATTCATCGCTTTCTCAAACTTCTGTTTCGATACACTGCAAAAATCTTCTGCAGGATACCCACTACTTTCCACAATTTTTTCAATATTTTTTCGCAAACGAAGAAGCATTTTTCCTGCACCTGCCAACGACTCATCAGACAAATTCACTTTTTTCCCATAACTATTTATCACAAGAAAAAACCGAACAACCTCTGCAGATACCCCTTTTTTTTCTAAATCTTCCAATGTGTAAAAATTTCCCAAACTTTTCGACATTTTTTTACCATCAATCATCAAATGCTCGTTATGCACCCAGTACCGTGCAGGATCTTCTCCACACCCTGCTCGCACCTGTGCTATCTCATCTTCATGATGCGGAAAACATAAATCTACACCACCAGAATGAATATCAAATGGAAACTTTTTAAAAAGAGCTTTCTCCATAGCAGAACACTCTATATGCCACCCAGGACGACCATCAAGAGAGACACTTTCGCCACTATTTTTGTCTACAATGTCGAAACTCCAAAACGGTTCACCTTCTTTTTTCCCTTTCCATAAAACAAAATCAAATGGCGAACGCGTGTCGAAGTTGTCTTTCGACACCCTCTCTGTTTCTTGCATTTTGTCAAAGTCAATATGTCCAAGTTGTCCATACTCAAATCCATTTTTCTTTGAATACTCTGCATATTTCAATACATCAAAGTAGACAGAATTGCCAGAAATATATCCAAACCCGTTGTCTATAATGTCTACAATTAAAGACTGTATTTCTTCCATATATTCCGTTGCTCGTGGAAGACCAAAAAACGATGATTTTTCAATAGACACTTTCGCCAAATCTTCAAAAAATAAATCGGTATATTTCTGTGTAAAACTCGATAATGCAGACATTCTTTCAGTGTTTTTGTCATCTGTCGAAACTGTCTCTTCTGTCTTCTTTGTCTCTTCTTGTACCGCAACATTCGCACACGCACCGTTAATTGTTTTATCGTCTACATCTGTAATATTCATCACCCATTTCACCGTATACCCACACCCATATTTCAACCACCTCTGCAAAAGATCTGAAAAAATAAATGCTCGCAAATTTCCTATATGCACTCTATTATACACCGTTGGACCACAAGAATAAAAAGAGACTTCATCTTTTTTTTCTGGAACAAACAGAACCTTTTCTTTTTTTCGCGAATCAAACACATATAACATAGTTTTCATTCAGTAAAATTCTAGAAATATTACTAAAATTATACTAGAATATATATATATTTTCTAGACAATAAATACATGAAAAAAAACATTCTTATCATTGGAGCCGGACCACTCCCAAACGATACCTCTGGAATTCGCGAAGCTGCAGGATTACGAACACACCAATTCACACAAAGCATTGCAAATACAGAACATTCTATCACTCTTTTTTGCATTCATAACAATTCAGATTTCTCTACAGAAAGCCAAACTCCTCAATACAAAAACACTACAATTATTCGACTACACAGAAACGACAAAGCCCTTGTACAAAAAATACAACAGCACATCGCACACACTCCACCAGATAGTATAATTGGAGTAAATACATTTCCCGCATTCATTGCAGCACAAGTATGCCCAAACCATATTCCTTTATGGGCAGATCTTAATGGCTGGATTATGGCAGAATCTCAAGCAAGAGGATACGCAGAACACACAAATATTCATTTTGCAAATGCATGGAGACAAGAAAAATACATTCTACAAAAAGCAGACAAACTGTCTACAGTGTCTACTGCTCAAAAATTTTGCACAATAGGCGAACTTGCCAGCCTTGGACTCCTCACACACCAAAACTTTCATGACGAACTTGTCTACAGTATTCCAAACACAACAGAGTTTTTCTCAATAGACAACAGAGACAAAACAGTAGACAAAATAGTAGACAATGTAGACAAATCAGTAGACAAAACAGTAGACACTGTAGACAAAAAAGAAGAATACACACCTCTTTTTAAAGGAATAAAAACACCTAAAAATGCAGTAATAATAAGCCATATAGGGGGATACAACAACTGGGTAGACACCCAAACTCTTTTCACCGCACTAGACAATGCAATGTCTATATGTCCATATCTTCATTTTGTGTCTACTGGTGGTGCTATTAAAAATGTTTCTGCCTCTGCTTTTTCACAATTTATAAACAAAATAAATACATCAAAACACAAAGACCGATACCATTTTCTTGGGTGGATACACACAGAAGATATGTATAAAATATACAAAGAAAGTGATATTGGAATAAATGTAGATTTTGCATGCATAGAAACAGAAACAGGTGCACGAAATAGACTCAACGAAATGCTAAAATTTCAACTCCCAATCATCACAACAAACAGAAGCGAAATTGCAAAAGACATAGACACCTATGGAGCAGGGGAGTGTACAGATAGCGGAAATACAGAAGAATTAACACAGAAAATAGTAAAAATGGCGAAAATGGCGAAAGCGTCTACACTCGATACATACAAAGAAAAATGCCTCTTTCTTCACACCACTCTCTATTCACCAGAAAAATGCATGAAACCCATTTTTCAATTCATTGAAAACGGAAAAAAAAGAACAAAAGAAAATACAAAACAGGCGAGTTTTTTCACTTTTATTCAAAATGGAATATGGTATATTAAAAAAAATGGAGTAAAAAATTCATGGAAAAAATTCATTCAACGATTTTTATAACCAAAAAAACTTCCTCTCCATACACTAAATCATAAAAAAAACAACCGAATAGTGTTGAACACAAAAAGAGAAAAATGATACAATTGTCTGAAAACTTTTTTTATATTTTTTTTGACATTTACACATAATACTTCACAGGGAAAAGAGGAAACCTTTAATGCAATAAACGAAATAAATCGTGAGTTTAAAGAACGCGAAATTCAACAAAAAGCACAAACTCTAGGATTACAGTATATAAACCTAGAAAAAGTACCAATAAATAACGATTTTCTTCGAATTATTTCAAAAAAAGAATCATACTCTGCACGCAGTATTGTTTTTTTTCAAATTGGAAAACATATAAAAATTGCAACAACTACCCCTCGAAACAAAAAAACGCGACAACTTTTTGCAAAACTTAAAAAACAAGGATACCAAATAGAAACAAAACTTTGCTCAAAAGAATCACTTTCTCTTGCACAAAAACACTACGATAAAATAAAAATAATAGATACTTCTGTAGAAGAAATACAAAAACAAACACTACAACAAGCAGAAAATATAACAGACGAACTAAACGATATAAAACTTCTTGGTGAAAAATTTTCAACAATAAAAGCAGACCTTGCCCTTGCTATTCTCAACAGAACAGCTCTTCAGCTTAATGCTTCAGATATACATATAGAATCTCTTAGCACAACGACACAAATACGCGCCAGAATCGACGGAACACTCCGAATACTCTTTGAAATAGACACACAAACCGCAAAAAACATTACACGACAAATAAAATTTAATGCACACATTGCTTCAAATACTGTAGGACTTCCTGCCGATGGACAATTTTCATTTCCTCTCAACAACAGAAAAATAAAAATTCGAGTTTCTATTCTTCCCAGCAACAAAGGAGAAAGTATTGTTTTACGATACCTTGACCCAAAAAAAAATGATATAAAACTTGAAAACCTTGGATTTTCCAAAAACAATAATAAAAAAATAGAAAAACTTCTTACCTATAATGAAGGACTCATTATTACAACTGGACCAACAGGATCTGGAAAAACAACAAGTTTATATGCAATGCTCAAAAATATAAACTCTCCAGAAAAGAAAATTATAACACTTGAAAACCCTGTTGAATACGAAATAGAAGGAATAACACAAAGTTCTATCAACAACGAAAAAGGCTACGATTTTCAAGAAGGACTCAAAAACTGCCTTCGACAAGATCCTGATATAATTCTTTTAGGAGAAATTAGAGATAAAAATACAGCAGAAACAGCACTTCAAGCTGCAATGACTGGACATCTTGTACTTTCAACACTTCATACAAATTCTGCAGTAGACAGTATCGTCAGACTTAAAAACCTCAATATTCCTCCATACCTTATAAACTCAAGCCTTAAGGGGATAATCGCACAACGACTTGTACGAAAACCATGTCCACATTGTCTCGAAAAAAAAGAGTTTACAGCAGAAGAACTCAATACTATTCAAGCAATATTATCAGAATACATTCAAGACAACTTCGACAGATTAGACAATATAAAAAAACACTATTTTACAGGAAAAGGGTGCGAAAAATGCGGATATACACGATACAAAGGAAGAAGTGTTATTAGTGAAGTAATTATTCTCGACAAAACAATACAAACGCTTATCAACAAAGAAAACTCTAAACAAGAAATTGTACAATACCTTCAATCCCAAAAACATAAATTTCTTGCCTACGATGCCGCACTCAAAATCATAAAAGGGGAGTCTGATATTCAAGAAGTAATTCGAGTATTGGGAATAGAATTTTCTCCACAAGAAATCATAAATACCATTTAAAACAATAGAAAAAAGCAATACTATAAAGATATGAACAATAACAACGATTTTCTTCGGCAATTCTTTAAAGAACAAAACATCTTTCAACATGATGATACTCTTCCTGAACCACAAGAAGAAAATACAAAGAACCATGAAGAAGAAATTTTTACGACTCCAGAAAAAAAAGAGTTTTGCTCACACAAAGAAATAAATCTAAAAACACTCTTTCAACAAATAGAACAAAAAAAAATAACACTACAAAAAATTGCTCAAACACAAACAGCAGAACACAAAACAGAAAAAACAGAAAAAACAAAACAAAAAGAGAAAATAAAACCTGAAATAACAACAAAAGACACAGAAGAACTTGCAAGAGCAGAAGAAAAAACTAAAGAAAAAGTTAAAGAGAAAATTAAAGAGAAAGAGAAAAAAAGAGAATCACACACACTTATTCAAAAACCAACCCCATTTCAAACACAATGGAACCCAACACACACCACTCCACACCACAAAAAAAACAAAAAGAGTATAAAAAATACCACAAGTTTTTCTACAAATTTTAAAAAATTCAAAAAATTCAAAGAACAAACAGAAGTAAAAAAAGAAGTAAAAAGAGAAACAATAGATGAAAACATTTCATTCACAGAAATTATTCAAGAAAAAAATAGAGTAAAACTTGAAAACATACTGGGAAGTCAACACAGAGGACATGGAAAAAATAGACTCTCACGAATTACTTTCAACAACGGAAAACAAAAAGAGTATATTCTCGACCTTTGGGAAACACACCCAAACCGATACTCAAACCATGATCAAAAACCTCAAACAAAACAAACACAACCCCTTGAAAAACAAAGAAAAAAACAAGAGTTTTTAAAAAAAACTATACAATATTTTTCTTCTGTGTCTTCTTTCTTTTCTCAAAAATCAAAAAACACACATGATTTTTTACAGAAATCTTTTAAAAACACTACTCAAAACATTCTCTTTTTTTCTTTCGTTCTGTTGTGTATTGAGAATAAAAATCGAGAATGTTTTGAGTAGTGTTTTTAAAAGATTTCTGTAAAAAGTCATGTGTGTTTTTTGATTTTTGAGAAAAGAAAGAAGACACAGA
>CAMZKZ010000032.1 GCA_947311645.1 uncultured Candidatus Altimarinota bacterium
CGAACAAAAAATTAAAGAAAAAATAGAAAAAGTTGGCACACCGCTCAAAGATTGGGATATAAAAATAAATCGTGGAGTTTTAACAGGTTACAACGAAGCCTTTATCATTGACGGAAAGAAGAAAGATGAACTGATTGCCAAAGATTCAAAATCAGTAGAAATTATTAAACCGATATTACGAGGAAAAGATATTAAGCGATATGCAAGTGATTTTGCAGATAAGTGGTTGATTGCGACTTTACCAGCAATGAAATTAAATATTGATGATTACACTGCAATAAAAGAACATTTAGAAAGTTTTGGCAAAAAGTTAGAACAAACAGGAAAAAAATATATTGATGAAAATGGTAAAGAACAAAAGTCACGAAAAAAAACAGGTAACAAATGGTTTGAAACACAAGATCAAATAAATTATTACCAAGAATTTGAAAAAGAGAAGATTGTGTGGACTCCTGTAAATTCTACATATAGTTTTAGTTTCATTGATAAGGGTGTTTATTTTAACAACTCATTATTCATGATTACAGGAGGTTCGCCTAAATACTTTTGTGCATATTTTAATTCTTTGTTATTTAGAAAATATATAACTTTCTTTTTAGGGTCGGAAGACAATTATACTTATGGATCAAAAGAAGTTATTGAAAAAATTCCAATCCCACAAATCCCAGAATCAGAACAAAAACCATTTATAGACCTTGTTGATAAAATTTTAGAAATAACTTCCAGCGAAAATTACGATCCCAAAAATCCACCAGCCGAGCAAAAAGAACTAGAAGCAAAAATTGATGAAATGGTATTTGATTTGTATGGTCTGAATGAGGAGGAAAGAGATGTTGTTTTGAAAGGATAAGGGAAGTGTATCTTTTTAAATTAATAGATTCAGAAAGTTTTTATTCAATGGCTTTAAATAAAGTAAAAAGACTGGATAAAAAAGAAAATACAGAAAAATTAAAAGAAATAATAAAACAGCTAAATATTCCAGAAGATGCAGGAGGACTTTCTAAAAAAGACCTGAGAAGTGAAAAACTAGCAGAACTCAAAAAAGAGTCTGAGAATATGAACGAGATGCTTAAGAAAGAATCAAAAAAAAGATGTCTATTATTTGTATGGATAAATTACAATTTTTCGGGAAGAATTGAAGAAATTATTTTTTAAATATTATCCCGTAAATCTCCATTAAGTCGAAAAAAATATTTCTAGAATTGTAATTTCTCTTTTTTTCTTATATGATGCTATCAATTATTAACCTTATTTTTTATGAACACGCAAAGAGAATCGTCTCGGAAAAATATTATTGATAAAATTTGGGAATCGCATTGTGTAAAAAAAGAAAAAAATACTCCTGATATTTTATTTTTAGATTTACAATTGTTGCATGAAGTAACGAGTCCTCAGGCATTTGCAGCGCTTGAAAAAAACAAGCGAGAATTGTTTGATGCAAGTCGGCAAATTGCAACAGTAGATCATTCTATTCCTACAAACGAAACACGAGATAACTTTGTAGATGAAAAAAATAGAATTCAAATAGAAGCATTACGAAACAATTGTAAAAAATTTGGTGTAAAGTTATACGATGTTGATTCTGGAAATCAGGGGATTGTGCATGTTGCAGGTCCAGAGCTTGGGCTTACACAACCAGGAATGACGATTTGTTGTGGAGATAGTCATACTTCGACGCATGGGGCATTTGGAGCATTGGCATTTGGAGTGGGAACAACACAAATTTCACATGTTATGGCAGCATCAGCATTATTGCTTGATAAACCAAAAACAATGAAAGTAAATTTTGAAGGAGTTCCTTCAAAATATTTTACGGCAAAAGATGCAATTTTAGCGCTTATTCGACAAATTGGAGTGCAAGGGGGAACAGGATATGCAATGGAATATTGTGGAGCGTTTATTCGAAACTGTTCGATGGAAGAGCGAATGACAATGTGTAATATGTCTATTGAATGTGGTGCAAGAAGTGGGGTTATTTCTCCAGATGAAACAACATATGAATGGATTAAAAATACAGGAGTTATTGATACAGATGAAACATTTGCAGAAGCTGTAGAATATTGGAATACCTATAGATCACCAGAAAATGCAGAATATGATACGGTTGTAACAGTAGATATTACAGATATGAAACCATTGGTAACATGGGGAACTACACCAGGGCAATCGGTATGTGTTCATGAAAAAATTCCAGAAATTGCAGATATGCCAGAAGAAAATAGAGCATTGGCAGAAAAATCATTGAAATATACAAAACTTACAGCAGGAAGTTTTATAAAAGATACCCCAATCGATTATGTATTTATTGGGTCATGTACAAATGGTAGAGTTTCTGATTTTGTTGCTGCAGCAAATATTTTAAAGGGAAAAAAAGTGAAAGATGGAGTAGTTATGTTTGTTGTTCCGGGTTCTGAAAAAGTAGAAAAAGAATTACAAAAAAGAGGAATAGATAAAATTTTTAGAGAAGCTGGTGCAGATATGCGAAGGCCAGGGTGTTCAATGTGTTTAGCAATGAATGGGGATACCGTTCCTGCAGGGAAAAGAGCAGTTTCTACTTCAAATCGAAATTTTATAGGACGGCAAGGAGTAGACTCTATTACACATTTGGTGAGTCCTGAAATGGCAACAATTGCGGCAATTACAGGAAAAATTACTGATCCAGAAGAATATTTCACACAGTAATATTCTACACACTATTATTTATACATATTAATATTTTTATACTATGGCTACAGAACTTCAAAATTTTATATCAGAATGTTTAGAAATACAAAAATCAGATTTTCGAGTTTTTGGTTTAGATATTGTAGCGAAATCTTCTGCTTTAGACTGGGAGACTTCAGTTCGATATCTTGAATCAAAGGGATTTTCTGTTTCGGTAGCTACTGATAAAAATGAATATGGAGTATTTATTGCAGAAGGATTTTCTGAAAATATGAAGCTGAAAGGGTGGGAATTAGAAAATCATATACCACAAAAAATTATTGTTAAAAATATTGGGTTTCCGTTGAAATCGGAGAAACCAGAAGCTCCAGATACAAAAATTCAAGGATTAAAAGTTGTTCCAACGCATTCAATTGCAGTATTGTTTGGAACAAAAGAAAATGGGTGGGGAAGTGTAGAACATATTCCTGCATCATCGTTTGCACTTTCTATTATGAATACTGGTGCAATTCAATATGGTCAATCGGCATTTGAAGGAGCATGTGCCATGAAAAATGCACAAAATGAAGTTTTTGGGTTTCGTTTAGATGAAAACACAAAGCGTTTTAATAAAAGTATTCAAGCTATTGGATTACCTGCAATAGATGAAAAAATAGTGCAGGAAATGATAGAAGTAAATATTAAAAATAATGCTGAATATGTTCCTGCTTTAGGAGATGGGCAATTGTATATTCGTCCATCGGTAGCAGGGCTAACAGGTGCATTAGGTATTGTTGCAGCAGATGTATTTGTAATTACCGTTGAAGTCGCAGCATTTGGGTCATATATTCCAAATTCTATAAAAGTTGAAGGGTTGAAATATATTCATCGTCCGTATTCGGGAGCAAGTAAAATTGCACCAAATTATTCTGTTGCAGTAAAAATAAAACAAGGAGTGAAATCTCGTGGATATTCTGATTATTTATCGTATGATACAGATGGAAATGTTGAAGAAGTTTCGAGCTGTGCAGTTGCATTTATAGATAAAAATAATAATTTTATTTTTCCACCAGTTCAAAATGAAATAGACCAAAAAGAGCGTCATATTCTTCCTTCTATAACACGGTATTCTACAATAGAATTGTTACGATTTCAGAAAAAAAATGTAAGTATTCGAGATGTGCATGCATCAGAAGTTGCAGAAATGAAGGCAATGTTTACAATGGGAAATGCTGTTGGGGTGGTATCGGTTTCAGAAGTATCTGTAAAAAATACAAAAGAAAGTGCAGATTCTAATACAGCAGATGAAACAATTTATTTTTCAGATACAGAGTCAGAAGCTGTAATTGCAAATATCCGAAATAATATTTTTGCAGCACGAACTGGTGATTTAGAACATTTTGAACACTGGTCTACAAAACTTGCATAAATTACATCTTGAAAAAAATGAAATTAACTCCTTTTTATATAGGCTTATTCAGCTTTTTAATAGGAGTTTTTTTGTATGATTTTTTACAAACTCCTCTGGTATTCCTTTGTGTATTTTTGGTTTTTCCTTTTTCATATTTTTTCACACATACCAGTACTGCAATCTATGAAAAAAAAGTGTGGGCAAGTATAGTAGGGTTTTTATGTGGATCATTATATCTGTTTTTTTCATTGCCAAATATAGATGATTTTACGATAGTAAAAATTGCAAAAACTGCAGAGGATACAGGGAAAAGTAGTGAACTTTCTGGATATATCAATACCTTTCCAAAAATAAAAGAAGATAAAATTCAATTTGAAGTATTGGTAGATGAAGAAAAATTATTGGTACAAAAATATATACAGTATAACAGAAATGCAGAGGTAAATTATGAAAAACTTCAATATGGAGATTTTATTCATGTATCGGGACGGCTAGAGTTGCCAGAAAAAACACAGCACTCAATTTTTGTAGATATTCCAGAATTTCAATATGATAGGTTTTTAGCGAAAGATGGTATTTTTGTACTCATGAAAAATCCTATAATTATGCTGGAAAAAGAGACAAGCGAAGAGAGAAGAGAAGACAGTTGGAGAGAGCATACTATGAGAAATTTTTGGAAATATATATTTTCTCTTCGACGACAATTTGAAGAAAATATAAAACAAAAATTGGCATATCCTGAAAATGAATATGCGTTAGGAATAACTCTGGGAGATGAAAGTGGTATTCCTCAAAAAATAATAGAAGATTTTAATACAACAGGATTACGGCATTTACTCGCACTTTCTGGAATGAATATTACAATTATTATTGTATTTTTATCTGGATTATTTTTCTTTCTTCCAAAAATAGTGCGGATACTTTGTATTACATTTTTTATTTTTGTATTTGTAATGCTAACTGGGGCAAGTTCTTCTGTAGTGCGTGCTGCAGTTATGGGAGTAGTGGGAATTATTGCTTTGCAATCTGGACGAAAATTGCAACCGTTACATGTGTTAATTTTCGCACTTTCATGTATTACCATTTATAACCCATTTTTATTATATTCAGATATTTCTTTGCAATTTTCTGTATTAGCAGTATTAGGATTGATGTATATAGAGCCACTTTTGTATTCGGGAAAAGTAAAATCTGGCAAGAAAAAAAATGAATTGTTACAGGTTTTATCTGCAACACTTGCGGCACAAATAGCAGTTCTTCCGTTGATGATTGTATTTTTTGAGCAAGTTTCACTTATTTCACCTATTACAAATTTGCTTGTTGTGCCTATTTCTACGCTTGCAATGATACTTGTGTTTGCAACAGCATTACCTTTTGTGGGGTGGGTGTTTATGCCATTTGCATATTTTCTTTTGCATAGTACATTATTCATAGCAGAAATTTTTGCAAACATTCCAAATGCAAGCATTATTACATCTGGTTATGAAACCATTATGCATCATCATATTCTTTTTATATTACTGTATTATAGTATTTTGATTGTTGTTTTGCAGTTTTTGTACAGAAGAAAAAAGAGCGTATAAAGCATATGGTATAAAAAATTGCTCTTATTGTACGATTGTTCCAACAATATCTCCTTGTAAAACTTTTGCAATATTTCCTTGTTTTGAACCATCAAATACTTGAATTGGAAGATTGTTTTCGTTACAGAGTGCAAAGGCTGAGGTATCCATTACTTGTAATTGTTTTGAAATAACTTCTTGAAATGAAACATTTTCATATTTTTTTGCATTCGGATTATTTCGTGGATCGCTATCATACACACCATCAATTGTTGTAGCCTTTGCATACATATCAGCTTTAATTTCAATAGCTCGTAATGCAGATGCTGAGTCGGTTGTGAAGAATGGGTTTCCTGTTCCTCCACAAAAAAAACAAATACGATTTTCTAAAAATGCTTTTTCTACTGCTTCTAAATTAAATTCTTCACAAAAACTTGGCATAGATCGTGCAGAAAAAACTGCTGTTTTTATATTAAAATTTTCTAAAAATGTAGAAAATGAAAGTGCATTCATTACTGTTGCTAGCATTCCAATATGATCAGATTTTCCTCTAAATAATCCAAGATTTTCATTATCTTTTCCTCTCCAAAAATTTCCACCCCCGAGCACAATTCCAATTTCTGCATTTTTGCTTGCTTCTTCAATTTCATTTTTTAAAGCGATCATAGCAGGTTTATCAATAAATTTTCCATTGCTTGAAAGCATTTCTCCAGAAATTTTTAGTAAAATTCTTTTTTTCATATGGTGCTATAAAAATATATATTCTATGTTTATGATACTAAAATACAAAAAAATATGATATATTTATTCTAGAAAATATAGTTTATAGAGAAAAAATATGAATACAATTGAACTTGTTTCTCCTGTTGGGGAAAAAGAAATAAATATTACAGATGCCAATACACAAACATTTATTCGTGTTACAGATATTGCAGGAGACGAAAAAGAAACACAATTTTCTCTTGTGGTAAATATTACGGAAGAATGTACGAATGGAAAAGTAACAGTGTGTGCACGATATGAAACACAAAAAACACAAAAAAAAATATTTAATCTTTCTGTTGTGTTGCATGGAAAACATCAATCTGTAGATATTGATGTGAAAGGAATTTCAGATGATACTTCGTTATTAAATTTTAATGGTGGGGGAGTTGTTGCAAAAAATTCTGAAGAATGTTCTGTGCATCTTGTGCAAAAAATATATCTTTTTTCACAAAAATCTCGTGCAAAAGCTACTCCTGTTTTACGAGTCGAAACAGATAATATTGTATCTGCATCTCATAGTGCATCGGTATCACCATTTTCAAAAGATATCTTTTTTTATATGGCAACACGAGGAATACAAAAACAAGATGCAAAAATATTGTTACGAGAGGGGTTATTATTTCCGAATAATAAAGTGTAAAATAGAGTTGAAAAAAGAAAGAAAGAGAGATGCTATCAAGTAGGTCATCCACCCTCCAGAAATGGTAAATGTAATACCTATGATTTCTGGTGTAAAAATTTCAGAGAATAAGTATTCGTTTGTGTAGAGTATACACATATTTATAATACTTAAAAATAATCCAAATGTTATAAATACTAACGGAAGGGTAAGTAATGAGAGTAGAGGTTTTACAATAAAATTTAATATTCCCATGCTTATTCCTACGCATATATAGGCAATAATAGGGAAATTTGCAGTAATAAGAAATTTATCACTTCCAATAAAAAATTGTACAAGAAATAATGCAAATGCATTAACGGAGATTGTGAGCAGGAGTTTTTTAAACATTATATGTATAGAAAAATATTATTCTGAATCTTCTGTAGGTGCTTCTTTATCATGTTTATCATGATGATGTTGTGGAGTTATTCCATCATTATGAGTATTTTTATTTTTTATTTTTTCGAGTTCTGCTAAAATTTTTCGCTTAATTCTGTTATTTTTTTCTCGTGTTTCTTGCCAAAATAATTTAATAACAGGTTGCCCAGTTTGCATAAAATAAAAATCGACTTCATAGAAAAAATCTGAATCGGTAATTTCATTTTCACTTCGTACGGTGATATTTTTTTGTAATACATTTTCTTCGATATCAGCCATAAACCGTGGAAGGTCTACCGATAAATCATTTGGTAATACAATATCAAAGGTTGTTTTTTCAATAGAAGTTTTTGGAAGTTTTACAACTTCTTGTTTCATAAATTCTGAATTTGGAATCATTCGAATTTCTTTCATATTGACTCCTAATGAATCGATTGTTCGTATTGAAATTTTCAGTAAGGTCATTCCTTCAATAATACCTTCTCTTTTTTTAAATCGTACTCGATCTCCTACATGATAGAGTTGTACAATGAATACACTAGAGATAACAGAAAAAATATATTCTTGTATAACAATAACAATAGCACCTACAAGAAAAAGAAGATATACAACCATTTCTGGTTTTAAGTAGAATAAAAACCAGACAATAAACCCAATATAGGTCAGAAGTCCAAAAATATCAAATGTAACAAATTTATGTCCATTTTTTTTCTTACATTTTTTAGAAGAGCAATATTTTTTTTCTCCAACTAATCGCAGAATATAAATAAGCAGAAAAAAGAAACTTACCAATGTAAAGAGTTGAATTTTTTGATTTGTTTCTTCGTTATATTTTTCCTGTAATGCAATTTTATATAATGCAACTTGTTCGAGTGCATATTTTTTAAGCTCTTCTTCTTGTCGTAAGGCTTCTAAATCTTTTTTATTTTTTTCTAATATTTTTATTTTTAATTCAAGCGCTGTTTGAAGTTCAGATTGAGATAATTTAAGTTTTTGAATTTCATTTTCCTGCTTTTTCTTTTCTTCTTCTGATAAGTTTATTTGTTGTTCAAGTTCTGATTTTACATTATTTACAGTATCAAGTTCTGATTGTAGTAATTGTAAATCGGATTCAATTTTTTTATTAATTTCTTCTATTGTTTCTTTTTTTACTTGTGCGGTATCAAGAGCTTGTTGTGCTGTGCGTTCTTCTTGTTCAACTTCTGATATTTCAAAGTTTTCTTTTAATCGTTCTTGTCGTTCTTTTAATATATCAAGAGCATCATTCGTAACAGTAGTCGGAAGTGTTGTTTCTTGAGTTTCTTGTAGTGCTTGAGTTTCTATGCTTTCTGTAGGAACAGGAGTAGAAGCAGAAGTCTCTTCTGGTGGAGGAGTTGGAGGAGCAGTTTCGGTTTCAGCAAAAACACTATTTCCAGAAAGGAGAAATAGTGTGATGGTCCATGCCAATAATTGTTTTTTTAGAGTATGGATATGAAAGAATGAAAATATATACTATGAAAAAAATCCTTTTTTCTTTGTTGTGAGTTTTTCTTTTGCTGATGAATGCAGTTGTGTTGCAGCATTTACAACTGAGTCATTTACTTTTTTTGTTTGCTGAGCAATAGTTTTTGCTACTGTTTCAAAAACATGTGCAAGTTCTTCTTTTCCATTTTCCGATAATTCTGTTCCTTTTTGTACAATTGTATCTAACCCTTTGCTTCCTTGTGTTATGAGGTTTTGTACTTCTTCTGATTGAAGAAATTTTTGTACTTCTTCTGAAGCATCTACTCCAGCTTCTTTAAAAAGAGTAAGAATATCTTCAATTTTTTTATCTGATTGAGCGAGTTTTGTTCGTGTTTTTTTTCCTGACTCTGGGGCAAAAAGTAAGCCAAGAGAGAGTCCTGTTGCAAGACCAAGAAGAAGTTTTCGCATAAATATTTGTGTAAAAGTTTAATAAAGAATAATGCTTTTTGCCATTTTTTGTATAATTTCAAATGAAATATTTTTATTTCCTTGTAAAACAAAATGAGCAGATTCTGATTTTGGAATCAAAATGGTAGTATCAGAAAAGTTTTCTGTATATTTTTCAATGCTTCCTTTTTGCAAAGAGAGTTTTATATCAAAAAAATCATTTTTTTCTGTATTCGTATTAAATGGTGCATTACTCCATTTAACACCTTCTATTATATCATCTTCAGTAAAGACTTCATAGTACATTTTTTTTGGATATCGTATAGAGTATTGATATGTTGGAGAGAGCAGAAGCAGATAATTTTGAGGAAGAGGTTGCGTATAAATCGTGTTTATATTTCGTAAAAAATATTTTGAAAATATTCCAATATCAGGGGTGTTTGCATCTGTTTCCCATATAAATTTTTTTCCAGAATGCCACTCTACAATTTCTTGTAAATAAAATTCTTGATAAAAAATACTTTTCCATTCGACAGAAAAGAGTTTTTTCTTTGGAGTCGCTTGTAATACTGATGAAAATTTATCTTCATGTAAAATTTTATATTCCACGGCACAAAAATTTCCAAAATATTCTATTTTATCTATAAAAATTCTATTCGCATATATATTTGTTTTTTCAAGATGTATGCTTGGGTTTTTTAAAAGATCTTTTATGAGTGTAGAAAGAAGAGGGGTTTCGAGTGTCGTATTTATTGTGTGGAGAGATTTTGATTCTTTTATAGTGTTTGTATCATCATTTTTTTCTTGAATACTATTGATAATTGTATAAAAAAGATGAATATCAGCAGTATCTCCCCAATAGTCAATTTGAATATCAAGATCTGGTAAATAGAATAAAATTTGTTTTCCAGAAAATATTCTATAGGCATTCCATTTTCCAAATTGCAGCAGTGTTCCGTCTGTTGTAAATTTCTTTTTCCAGCCTTTATCAATATTTGTTGTAATCGTAAAAAATAGGCTATTGTTATAGTGTGCAATAATACGAGAAATAGGATCTGTAGTATATTGAGATGATATTATTTTTTCTTCTACAGAAAGGTGAAATGCAGGATGAGAAAATACAATAGGAAAATAGTGTGGCGTAAATATATTCCATGATGAATCATTGTTTGTATCTGTAGAAAAGAGTGCGATATCAATAAGCTGTATTGTGTTTTCAAGCGAGATATCTTTTGTTTCTTCATTATATGAAAACTGAGATATAAGACCAGTAATAACGACTTGTTTATTTGTATAGTATTCTAATTTTTTAGAAAAATTTTTTGTTTTTTTTATGGAAAATGTTTCTTCATTTTCTGTCATGAATTGATAGTTTGAAAAGAGTGAATCATCTTCTTTTAGTGTTCCTTTCACGGTAACAATAATGTTTTCTGGGAGGAGGAATTCAGGTTCAAATGGAGACAAGACAGTATTTATTGCAGTTTTGAGTGCAGTACATCCTGTTAATAAAAAGAAACTACTGCAGAGGAAAAAGAGAGAGAGCGTTCTTTTTGTAAAAGAAATATTTTTCATAGTATGTATGCGAAAAAGTGTAAAAGTATCAAAATATGTGAGAGAGTTTTTGTATAGTATTTATATTATGCAATCAAGAGGAGAGATAATTCAAGCTTGAATACGAGAAGAGACTAGACATTGTAAAGCGAGTAAAGGTATAGTGAAATGAAATAACGAAATATTTGTTATTTTTTGATAGGTATTTTAATTATATAATATGAAATTTGGAATGAAAAAAAAAGGTGTATTGCTTGGTTTAGCAAGTACAGTGCTAGTGGTATCGGGGTGTTCTTTTGATGATATTAAAAATTATGGAGAGAAAGGTGCAGAAACTATAGAAGAAGTTACAGAAGCTGTAGATACAGTTGTAGAAACTACAGCAGTAGTAGCAGAAACTGTAGTTGCAGCTAACGATACAGTATCTGTTGGAGAAATTTCAGATGAAGCGTTTGAAAAAGCATTTGCAAAATATTTAAAAGAAAATCCAATTCAATTTGGAGAACAGCTTGATGAAGCATATGGTATTTATCAAAAAGATTTGCAATCACAGAGAGACGAACAACAAAAAAAGAATGAAGAAGAAAGAGCAGAGTTAATTAAAAATGTACGAGATATAACAGAAGCGGATCATGTTGAAGGAAAACGAGATGCTCAATTTGTATTATTTGAATATTCAGATTATCATTGTCCATTTTGTCGGCAGTTTAATACTACAACAAAAGAGTTTCTAAAAAATAACGATGATGTTGCAGTTGTTTTTCGGCCGTATCCAGCAGTGCATAAAACAACAGCACAGCCTTTGCATGAAGTAGCAGAATGTATTGCAAAAGAATCTGGAAATGACGCATTTTGGAAATTTACAGATAATCTATTTGAAACACAATTTAAAGCAAAAGATATTTCAGCAAAACTTTCAGAATTAAAAATTGATAATTCTGAAAAAATTATGAAATGTTATAACGATAAAGAATTTACAGCTACTGTAGATAAAAGTGCACAAGAAGCAGTTTCTCTTGGAATTCAAGGAACACCAGGGTCAATTCTTAAAAATATGAAAACAGGAGAAGTACTCTTTATAAATGGAGCACAACCACTTGAAGCATTAGAAGCAGCACGAGAACAATTACTTAAAAATAAATAAGACCATTTTTATAGTGGTTTATAGACTAAAAACTCTCCATTGAAAGATGGAGAGTTTTTATTTTTAGTATTTATTTAGTAGTATAAAGATACTGAATAAATAATAATGAAATTATGTATAAACTGAATCTTTTTTGGGTGTTGCTTGTATTAACTCTTTTTTCGTGGGGAAGTTGGTATATTATACTGCATAATATTTCACCGATTCAATCGGAACTGTATGCATTTATTTCATTTTATAGTAGTTCATTTTTAGCAATTACATTTACAGTTTCGTTATTATTTTCATTACTATGGAAAATGATTATACCAACAAAATCATCATATATTTGTTTAAAAAATGGAATACGATTTGGAATGATAGTTGGACTATTATCTATAATTGCACTTATTTTTCAACAAAATAATGCATTAGGGCAAATGGAAATATTAACAATGATAGCATTAGGAGTATTAATTGAAATTATAAATATAATAAATACAAAATAATATATTCTTTTTAATCAAGCACACGCTCTATTGGAGAAATTAAAATACCAGATGCTCCATTTTTTTTGAGTTCTGTAATGGTATTCCAAAAGGCATCATTTTCTTCTATTACAGAATGCAGTGCAGACCACCCTTCTTGTGCAAGAGGCATTATTGTTGGACTTTGTAACGATCCTAATACATTTGAAATAGCAGAGATGTTTTTATTTGCTACATTCATAATTACAGATTTTAATTGTTTTGCACGGAGTACAGAATGTAATCGCATTAAAAAATCATCAATATGTTTTGGTTGTAAAAGTTTTTTAGCATTTTCTTTTCCAATTAAAACAGCTTGAGAATTAAATATTGTTTCAATATTTACTAAATTGTTTGCTTCTAAAGTAGCACCAGTTGAAACAATATCGCAAATTGCATCTGCTAATCCAAGTTGTGGGGCAATTTCATGTGACCCAGACATTTCTACAATTTCACAGTGTATTCCTTTATTTTGTAAATATGTGCGTGTAATATTTGCATAACTCGTTGCAATAATTTTTCCAGAGAAATCTGCAAGAGATGTGATAGTAGATTTTTTTGGGGCAGCAAGACAAAGTGTACATTTCCCAAATCCTAATTTTTCTACAATTGTTACTTCTGTATACTTTTTTTCGGAAAGTGTATTTTCTCCCACTATCCCAAGATCGACAACTCCTTCTTTTACCATATTTGGAATATCTCCAACTCGTAAAAATAAAATATCGAGAGGAAAGTTTTTACACCGTGCCATCAGTGTTCGTTCTGATTTTTGAAAAGAAAATCCAGATTTTTTTAGTAAATCTACACTTTCTATCCCAAGTCTTCCAGATTTTTGAATAGCAATTCGTAATCGTTGTGTTGTATTTTTCATAAATAGTAATGTGTTAATGTACTAATACATTATATCGTTATGAGTAGTAAAATCAAGATAAAATATAGAGTGAAGCCCCTTTTTGTACCAATCCAATTTGTATATGTTTATCCGTATATTGAGCAGTAAGCTGTATATATTTTGTATAAATATCGGGATAATATGAAAAAATAATATTTTCATGAAGAGAAAAAGATGAAGAAAAATGAAATAAATTTTCTTTTTTTATAGTATTTTCTGGGAGTGATAAAAATTTTGAAATTTCATCTTCCCATTTTTTTGTAATATTGTAGTGTGGAAAAACTATAATTTCTATATTTTTAGAAAAAACTATAGTGTTATATTTTGCAATAAATGGTTCAGAAAATTGTGCATGCAAAAATTGAAGAACATGTTCAATCATTTGTTCTTCTTCTTGTAATCCACTTCCACGGGGAATATTTTTTGTAATGGTAATTTTTACACCAAAACTTTTGTGATGTGTTGTAAAAAAAGTATTTATTGCTTGAAAAAGAGGGTTTTCAGCATTATTAGGAATTCCTTTTGCGTATTTTCCTTGCAGAATTATTTGTATTTTCTTTTTTTCTGTTCGGCATATTTCAATTTCATCAAAAAGAGGAGAAGCAATATACTCTCCCTCTTTTTCTATAATCCCAAATATTTTTGTTTTGAGTGCAGTATTCATGAGTATGTACAATATATTGTATCTAAATACTGCATGAGTTTTACTTGTGCGTCAATGGAGAATATGTACTCTTGTTACTGTGAAACTGCTCCGCTATTATTTGAAATAGTAGAATTACTACTTTCTCCACCAAAAATATAAAAGTTTGGATTTACCGTGTAGAGAAATAATCCTGTTAAAAATAAAAGTGCAAGTCCAGAAAGTGTTCGTATAATCATTTCTTTTGATTCACTTGTTGCTCCAGAATCTCCTCCAGAGGTCATCATTTTAATACCGCCAAACATTATTACAAGCACCGCTACAATACTTCCAAAAGCGAGTATATATTTATACAGCATTGTTATATATTGCGACATAATTCCTATTGCTCCTCCACTTGTATCAGGGGAAACATCTATGCTCTTTTGTCCTTCAAAAAAAGGTTCTCGTAAGTATACTTTTTTTTCTCCAAATGTTGCTGTTCCATTTGCATTTATTTGATCACTTGTAGTAGTGCTTGTGTCTGATGTGGGGCTCTCTGTATTTGTTGCTACAGACTCAGCATGAGTATGCAACGGTGTTGCAAACAGAAAAAGAAGAGAAAGCAGAAAAAGAGGAGAAAAGAGGATCCTGCGGAAAAGAGTCCTAAAAGAGCGTTGTATAAAAAGCATGTGTAAAGTATAAATTGTAGAGTATAACTATATAAGTTATTTCCCAAAAGAGTATAAAAAACTTTGGGAAAGTGTGACGATAACCATCGCAAGCAAGGCAATACCTACTCCAATCACAGAGTAGAGAAGGAGTGTTTTTCCATTTTCCATGGTGTTTTCACTCATTCCTCCTCCCATAATCATAATTCCTCCTGCAATAATACCAAGCATTGCTACTCCTCCTAAAATACTCATGAGAAATGTAATAATTTTAGTAGAAAATTCTCCAGCTGTTTCAACAGGGGTAAAATCTCCAAAATCATTTAAATTGAGAGTAGGATTATTTGTTTTATGATAGGTGTTTATATCTATAGGTTCTTGTGTAGTTGTATCAGTTGTATCAGTTGTTGTATCAGTTATTGCAAATGTTTTTTGAGAAAAGGGGAGAGTGAGTATTGTAAAAATACAAAAAATAGTAGTAATGATTCCGATGATATTTTTTATATTTGTCATATTATTTTTAGAATTAAGTAGTACCAGCAGTAGTACCAGCAGTACCAGCAGTATTAGCAGTATTAGTAGTATTAGTAGTATTAGTAGTATCAGTAGTATTAGCAGTATTAGCAGTATTAGTAGTATTAGTAGTAGTAGTAGTAGGAGGAGTAGTAGTACCAGTAGTATTAGTAGTAGGAGTACTAGCAGGCTTTTTCAGATTCTTCTCTATAGCGGTAAGCGTGTCATATACTCGGTTTGCACCTCTTCCAGTTTTTGAATTTCCTCCATGTTTGGCTTC
>CAMZKZ010000033.1 GCA_947311645.1 uncultured Candidatus Altimarinota bacterium
ATCTGCTGTGATCGTTGGAGAATTGAGAAGAGCTGCTCCTAGTACGAGAGGACCGGAGTGGACGAACCACTGGTGTACCGATTGTTCCTGTCAAGGGCATTGTCGGGTAGCTACGTTCGGAATGGATAACCGCTGAAAGCATCTAAGCGGGAAGCCAACTTCAAGATAAATTTTCCCTATAGCCTCCTGGGAGAACACCAGGTTGATAGGTGCTCGGTGTACGCATAGCGATATGTTAAGCCTAGGCATACTAACAGGCAATTGCTTTTTTAATTAATTCTACTGTTGCGTTTCAAATAGCTCTCGAAAGCTTTTAGTTTTTCGAAAGTGAAAGTCTTCGAGACTTTTTGAAATATTTGACAAACAGCCTCTCTTTTTACTTGATATTATATATTTAAAGATATAAACTTCTATTCGTTAATTTCACAGTCTTTTTTATAAAAAGATCGTGTCTTGGTGGTTATTGAGAAAGGGGTACACCTGATTCCATTCCGAACTCAGTAGTTAAGTCTTTCATCGCTGATGGTACTTGGGGCCTTGCCCCTGGGAGAGTAAGTCGCCGCCAAGACACGGTTTTTTTGTTTTTATAAAAAGTCTATAGTTTACTAATTGATTAGTAGGTTATAGACTTTTTTTCGTATATATTTGAATATATAAAGAAGAAGTATTAGAATACGGTTATAAAAATAATATTTTATAGAATAGAAATAATGTCTTTTCCAAAAGAATTATCACAAGGAATGTGGGATTTTTTTCCACAAATAAAAACACTTCGAGCATCAAAGAAAAAACGATTTTTCTCAACATATGGTCTGGCAAATGTTTCTGCAAAGGTATTTTTTGTTGCGGACTATTTACGGAAGTATGTTCCACATCATCTTTTTTATATCGTTGAAAAAAAAAGTGAAATAATAGAGTATGCGCATTTATTTCAATCTTTTCTTGCTGATGAGTATAATACATGTTATTTGGGAGTTTCATCTTTAGAGAAAGATGTAGTACGGGATAAATTTTATCTTTCAAATACTATTACGGATAAAAAAAAAAACAATTTTTTTACTTTCTCGTGAGCAAATGATGGGGCTTTATCCTCATGCTATGAGTATGAGTCATAAAAAATTTACACTAGAAAAGTCGAGTTCAATGACTCATTCTCTTCTTTTAAAGAAATTGGAAAATGCTGGATATAAACATTCTTATTCTCAGCAGTATTTAGAAGAAGGTGAGTTTATAAAAAAAGGAGAACAAATTATTATATTTCCATTGGGGGCATCTTCTGAAATTCTTGTAAGTTTTAATTTCGAAACTATTGAAAAGATTGAGAGTATAGATTCTGTGCAACACATGAATATACAAAATGAAATACATGAACAAGAAATTTTAGTCGTTGGAAATGAAGAAGTTTCTTCAAAATTAACAGAGTTAGTAACAGCAAAAGATTTACTCTTTATAGAAGAATTTTCTGATTTAGATGAAGATTTTCAAAATGTATTATTACAAACGCCAGCAAAGATAATTGAAAACTCTGTATTTCCTGTGAATCAAGTAGAGAGTTTGCATTTGCGTTTTTTGTCTTTGTTAAAGTTTTATAATATCGCAGATTTTTTAAATGATATACGAGAAAAAATAAATACGGGGTGGAAAATAATTTTTGTTACAAAACGATACGAAGAAATAAAAACAATTTTTGAAGAGGGAAATATTCCTTTTTCATCTCACTTTGATCTTTTTGCATCTCTTACATTATTTGATGCAGGAGATGCAGAATTTATACCTCCTTCTTTTCAAAATCCTGAAGAAAAAATATTATTCTTAACCGATAGAGAAGTATTTCAGATGCAAACACAGAAGGAGAGATCAGAAAATAATCAGGATATGAATAATTTTCTGTTAAGTTTAAAGGTTGGAGATTATGTTGTACATGCAGATCATGGAATTGGAAAATTTTTAGGAATTGTAGAGCAAGAAATTTCTGGAATTACTCGAGAATATTTACAAATAGAATATTTAAAAAATGATAAACTTTTTGTTCCCATTGCGTATGCCGATAAAATTTCTCGATATTTAACTTCAGAAGATTCTTTACCGAAATTAACACGATTAGGTGGAAAAGAATGGAGTAAAGCGCAATCAAAAGTAAAAAAAGAAACAGTAGAGATGGCAAAGGAATTATTAGAGTTATATGCAAAGCGAGAAAAAGCACATGCATATCAGTGTACTGAAGATTCTGAAAAAATGAGTCAATTTGAATTAGCATTTAATTATTCCCCAACTCCTGGGCAACTAGCCGCTATTCGAGATATTAAAAAAGACTTAGAAGGGAAAAAGCCAATGGATAGGCTTGTATGTGGAGATGTAGGATTTGGAAAAACAGAAGTTGCAATGCGTGCTGCTTTTAAAGCAGTAGAAAATGGGTTACAGGTGGCAGTTATTGCACCTATTACTATTTTAGTAGATCAGCATTATAAAAGTTTTAAATCTCGAATGGGAGAATTTGGTGTTGTTATAGAAGAAATTTCGCGTTTTAAGACACCAAAAGAGCAAAAAATAATTTTAGAAAAAGCCAAAGCAGGAAAAATTGATATTTTAATAGGAACGCATCGATTATTATCGGAGGATGTAGAATTTAATAATTTAGGGTTATTGATTGTAGATGAAGAACAACGGTTTGGAGTAAAGCAAAAAGAAAAAATAAAAAATATGAAAAAAGGGGTGCATATTTTAACGATGACAGCGACTCCTATTCCACGAACATTAAATCTTGCATTGCATAATTTACGGGATATTTCGACTATTACAACTCCTCCGCCAGGACGACTTCCAATTCTCACAGAGGTACGAAAATTTTCAGATACTCTTATTAAGGAAGTAATTGAAAAAGAGTTAGCACGAAATGGGCAGATATATTTTTTACATAATAGGGTAGAGACTATAGAAGCAATGGCAGATAAACTCAGATTGCTTATTCCTTCTGCAAGTTTTGTGGTAGCACATGGGCAATTAAATTCTCATGAATTAGAAGAAAAAATAGAGAGTTTTAAAGCAGGAAAATTTGATGTGTTAATTTCTTCAACAATTATTGAAAATGGTATAGATTTACCAAACGCAAATACAATGATTATCAATAATGCAGATCGATTTGGTTTATCTCAATTATATCAATTACGGGGGCGAATAGGTCGAAGTACAAAGCAGGCATATGCATATCTGTTGTATAATCAGGATAAATTACCTATGGATTCAAAAAAACGATTACGCGCTATCGTTGAAGCATCAGAATTAGGAAGTGGGTTTCAGCTTTCTATGAGAGATTTAGAAATTAGAGGAGCGGGAGATGTGTTAGGAATATCGCAAAGTGGAACAGTGAATGCGATAGGGGTGAATCATTTTTTAAAACTTTTGCATAAAGAAATTAAAATCTTAGAAAAACAATCAAAATTTGCAGCAACGGAGCAAGGGAAAAAAATAGCATTAGAAGAAGTGATTGAAGATGTACAAATAGAAATTCCATTAAATGCATTTGTTCCAAGTTTTTTTATTCCAAATACAAAAGAGAAAATTTTAATCTATCAACGATTTGCAGCCGTTGAAAATACAGAAGATTTATATAAATTATCAAAAGAGGTATCAGATGAATATGGAAAGCTTCCAATAGAAGTACGAAATTTAGTAAAAGTATTAGAGATTAAGATTTTAGCAAAAAAAGCTTTGGTAAAAGCAGTAAAATTTCAAGGAGAATCTGTAGAATTGCATTTGGCAAAAAGTGTTACGGCTAAAGAAATTATGAATTTATTAGAGTACCAACCAAATTGGGCAATTTCTGGAAGTCTTTTGGTTTTACCACAAAAACAATTAGGGTTAGATTTTGTAGGGGTAATTGAAAAAGCGTTACAATATCTGCAGAAAAAATAATAAAATATCACTTTTTACCATATAAAATATGTTTACGCATCAGTATCAAGATGGAAAGGCACGAGTTGGAGTATTACAAACACCACATGGGAATATTGACACGCCTGTATTTATGCCGGTGGCGACGCGTGGAGCTATTAAAGGAGCAGTTGGGTTTGATGAGTTAGAAAAATTGGGGGCTCAAATTTCATTGGGAAATACATATCATCTTCATTTAAAGCCAACTTCAAAACTTATACAAAAGATGGGAGGTCTTCATCATTGGGAGCGATGGAATAAACCAATTTTAACGGATTCTGGAGGGTTTCAGGTTTTTTCAATTCAAGGAAAAAAAATTACAAATAATGGTGTATGGTTTAATTCTCATATAAATGGAGATTTATTTTATTTAGATGCAGAAACATCAATGCAAATTCAAATAGAATTAGGATCTGATATATTGATGGCTTTTGATGAATGTCCACCAAATGTTCCAAATTTTACAGCAATTGAAAAAGCAGTAAATAAGACTACTGCATGGGCAAAACGATCAATAGAATATTTTGAAATGCAGTATCCATTACATATTCCAACAACAGAAAGGCCTCAGCTTTTTGGAATTATCCAAGGAGGGTCATTTCCAGAATTACGACAGAAGAGTTTGAAAGAAATTACAGCTCTTCCATTTGATGGTTTTGCAATGGGAGGGTTAGCAGTAGGAGAGCCTCCGGAAGAAATGTATAAGGTTTTAGATGATATTGTTGAATATATGCCAAAGGAAAAGCCACGATATTTAATGGGAGTTGGGACTCCTGTAGATTTACTTGAGGCAGTGGAAAGAGGTATTGATATGTTTGATTGTGTTTTACCAGCACGAAATGCACGACATGGAAGTGTGTTTACGGAAAATGGAGTAATAAAAATAAAAAATGCAAAATTTTCAGATGATACTTCTGTCTTAGATCCAAACTGTAAATGTGAAGTATGTGCAGAAAAAAAATGTACACGAAGTTATATTCATCATTTGTTAAAAGTAGGAGAAGATTTAGGAAAAAAATATGCCACTATTCATAATTTATTTTTCTATCAAGAACTTATGAAAAAAGCACGAATTGCTATTCGTGAAAAGAGGTTCGCAGAATTTAAACACAATTTCTTATTACAATATCTTTCATCTGTAAAAAAATAAGCCCTAAAGTATAAGAAGGGAAGGCCCCATTTATGTATATATAAATGGGTTTTTTAGTATATGAAGAGAGAAATACTTTTTTTATAAAATATATATAATAAAAAGCAAATATTCTATTGCAATTATATTTATATAGTTGTAAAATAATATGATATTAAAATAAAAATATCATATAAATATACATTTGCCTTTTACATATATATACAATGTTACATTTTTTTAAGAAATCATTTATATCAATTGCATCATTTTGTGCAATATTCGTTGGTGGAATTGCGTCTGCTGCGACCATAGATGTTTCTTTGGTAAAAACAGCGTCTGTTTCAGAGGTTGTTCCAGGAGACTCTATTACTTATACTATTGAAATAAGTAATCTTCAAGATACGACAGTTGCCGTTAGTTCTCTTAAAGATTTTATTTCAAATGCAAATATAGACTTATTTGCTACATCTTTTTCATATGAAAATTCAGATGATGAATGTCGTGTAACACGAGACCCAGATCCTCTTGTTGCCTTATTTCAAGGAGATTATATTTATTGTGATATTGCAGAAATGCTACCAAATACATCACGAATAATTACATATACAATTCCGGTAAAAAGTACTGCGGTTGTTGGAGAAGTCATTGTAAATGCAGCAACACTTTCTACAGATGGAGAATTAACAGGAGATCTTTCAAATAATAGATCTACCACTTCAACGGAAATTGTGAGTTCTGCAAATGCAGCGACAAGTGATCTATCTCTTGTAAAAAGTTCGAATGTAACAGAAATAGAATCAGGATCGATAATAGAATATACTGTAAGCTATAGCAATACAGGGGCCTTACCTGCAACGAATGTAGAAATAAATGATGTATTTGATAATACAGTATTAGATCCTTCAAGCTTTACCGTGTTAAGTCCATCGGATGCGAATTGTGCGGTAGTCTATGATAATGATCCATTAGTTGCCTTATTCCAAGGCGGATATATAGAATGTACTATTGGAGATATTTCTGATGCAACAGTGTATGAAATAGTCTATACATTACAAACGCGAACAGGTTTATCTGACGGTACACTTGTTAAAAATACAGCAGTAATTTCTTCTGATAATGAAACAGAAACGATAACCAATAATAGCGATGTAAATACTGTAACCATTGTAAGCACAACACCAACACCAACAGCTACACCTACACCAACAGCTACACCTACACCAACGGCTACACCAATAGCTACACCAATAGCTACACCACTTCCAACTACAACACCAAGTACACATAGTACAGCATCTACAACTGGCTCAGGAGGAGGATGTAATACAGAGTCAACAATTGAGTTAGATATTAATGCTTTTGTAAAAATTACGGGGCAAGATGATGAAACATATAGCGATGCAACAGAAGACACACCTGCAGAATTTTCAGAAACAGATAACCTTACATATAAAGTTATTGTAGTGAATAAAGGAACATCATATGCATTTGAAACAGAAGTTGCTTTAGAATTTCTTTCAGATTCGTTAGATGAAGTACATATTTCAAATATAGAAGGAGCAGAGTATGCAGATGGAGTATTTACAATGATAGATTCAATTCCTTCGAATGGACATGCGGAATTTACATTTACCGTTGATTCTGTGGATAAATCTACAGTTACAATTCAATTATTTAAAATTGATTATAAATGTCCAACAGTAAAAACTTCTACTGGAGTAGGAGAATTTGATACGGTATTTATAAAACAATCAGAAGAGGAAATACTTCCAGCAGTTGTAACTCCTATAGCTTCTGTATCAACAGCTGAAGCATATAGACTTACAAAAACTGCCGATAGATCAGAAGTACAAGCTGGAGATATTATTACCTATACTCTTTCAATTGAAAATACAGGAACAGAAGATTTAAAAAATGTCATGCTGTTTGATATGTTTCCAAAAGAATATCTTGAGCCAGTAAATGGTTCAGAGAAAAGACTTGTAGACCCTACAACATTAAAATTTAAACGAAAATTTTTACCAGTAGGAGATACATTTACAAAAACTGTTACAATGAAAGTAAAACCTCATATTTTAGCAGGAACAGAAATTAAAAATATTTTAAAAGCAGGTTCGCAGACAATTGCAATGGAGAAATCATCAGAAACAATTACAACTGTTATTTCAGGTCAGAAAGGAAATTTGCAAGATTTATATACTCCACAAAGTGCGAGTACATCAGTCTCTCGTCCACGAGCATTAATTCAAACAGGATTAGATGCTCCGATGATTCCATTTGGATTTGCACTTATCTTTGCAGGAATCTATCTTTATAGAAGAAGAAAATGTATGGAAGTGTAAGAGTCTTATAACAATACACAAAAAAAGCAGTGAATGTATATATTCACTGCTTTTTTTAGTATGAGAATAATTTTTTATCCAAAATATTTTCCAAATAAATATCCTTTTAGGTCAGAAATTTTTACTCGTTCTTGTTTCATAGTATCTCGGTCTCGTACTGTCACAGAATCATCTTCTTTTGTGTCGTAATCGACTGTAATACACACAGGGGTTCCAATTTCATCTTGTCGACGGTATCGTTTTCCAATTTGCCCTCCTTCGTCATATTCACATGCTCCAAAGATTTTTAATTCTTCTAAAATTTCTCGAGAAATTTCTGGTAATCCGTCTTTTTTCATAAGCGGAAGAACGGCTACTTTCACTGGAGCAATAGCTGGTTTTAAATGTAATACCGTTCGAGTCGTGCCGTCTTCCAGTGTTTCTTCTTCATATGCAGAAGTAAGCACTGCTAAAAATGTTCGTCCCAATCCAAATGTTGGTTCGAGTACATGAGGAGTATAGACTTCATTTGTTTGAGGGTCTCTGTATTCCAATTTTTTTCCAGAAAATTCTTGGTGTTGTGATAAATCAAAATCTGTTCGATATGCACATCCATATAATTCTTTTTGCCCAAAAGGAAAATCAAATTCAATATCAAATGTTCGTTTTGAATAATGAGAAAGTTTTTCTGGAGCATGTTCAATAGCATGACATTTTTCTGTATCAAGCCCTACTATTTCACACCAATTATCAATATCTTTTGACCATTTTTCAAATTGTGCATTTACATGGTTTCGAGATTCCTCATCCCAGTCATTAATATGCCCTTTACTCATTAAATCAGCTTTATTTTCTTTCCAGTTTTTTGGTGGAGCAAAAAAGTATTCAATTTCCATTTGTTCAAATTCGAGTTGTCGAAAAATGAAATTTCCAGGAGTAATTTCATTACGAAATGCTTTTCCGATCTGAGCAAGTCCAAATGGCATTCGTACTCGAGAGGTATCTACAACATTTTTAAATTCCAGAAAAATTGCTTGTGCAGTTTCTGGTCGTAAATATACAAAATTATCTTCTCCAGCTTTATCTGTTTTACTGAGTTCTGTTTTAAACATCAGATTAAACTTTCGTGCATCTGTTAAATTTTCACTTTTACAGTTTGGGCATGTAAGAGAATTGTCTTGAATAAGTTTTGTGACATCTTCATCACTCATTCCTTCGCAATCCATTTTCAATGCATCTTCTACCAAATGATCCGCTCGAATTCGTGCTTTACAATCTTTACAATCAACCATTTGGTCGTTAAATCCTCCAACATGACCACTTGCTTCCCATGCTCGTGGGTGCAGAAAAATATCTCCATCAATCCCCATAACATCAGAACGATTTTCTACAAAGTTTTTCCACCAAAGATCTTTAATATTTTTTTTCATTTGTGAACCATATGGTCCATATGAATAGGTATTTCCAAATCCTCCATAAATATCTGAACCCAAAGAAACGATTCCTCGTCTTTTACAAAGAGATTGAATTTGTTGCATTGTTGGCATTGGTTTGCTCATTTTTTTGTATAATTAAATATTGTGATAATTTTATACTACTCTTTTTATATACTTATTACAAAATATTCTATGTTTTTGCTTGAAAAATCTATAAAAGCTTGATATAATAATCTGAAATATTGTTTTATTTTTAGCAGATGTATGGTATACAGCACAGCACATGTAATTCACTTTTAAATTTTTGTGAGAATCGGATTATTTTTATAAATGAAGGAGGTGAAGGTTTTTTAACAAATGAGGAAGCGATATTAAAGGAAGATATATTAAAGATAGAGGAGGCTTTACTAAAGATAGAGAAGGATTTACTATCTTTTATTGAAGCAAATAAGTATCTTGATAATGAGTCCTTGTGGCGTGCCTGTTTGTATTATTATGATACTCAAATAAAAGAATTAAAAGAATTTGCTCCGAATGATGAATTATTGAGTCATAAATTAAAATTGTTAGAGGATTCAAGGATGAATATGTTAGCAGTGATTCGTAGAAAAGTAGGATATCGAAAAGGTGCGCAGCTTCATCAGGCTATAAAAAGATTTAAGGAGTTGAAGTTAGTTCCCAATCCTATTGAAGTATCTTCAGTACAGGAGTTAAAATCTCTTGGTCTAAAGAGAGAGGTCCCCCTTGAGAGAAAATATATTAATAACTATTTTACAAAAAGTTCTCCTGAATGGTTAGATCTTGTAAGAAATAAAAAAGAATCAATTGAAAAAATGCATGATGATTGCAGAGTATCGTTATGTATTCCTGCTTATAATGAAGAATTAGTAATTGAGAAAACACTAGATGTTATCTTCTCTCAGGAATTTGAGGATTTTAATAGTTTTGAAGTAATAATCTGTGTAAATTCTGAAGGAGAGTTAGACAATACTGCTGAGCTTGTTTATAAATATGCTAAAGATAATAATTTACCAAATCTTCACTGTGTTGTTAAAAAGTTTGAAAAAGGAAAAGGTGGTGTCGGTATGGCTAGGAAGCTTGCAACTGATATAGCATTGTCTAGGTCTATTGATAGAAATCAGTCTTTGCCATTTTATATAGCAAGTGAAGATGCGGATTTAGAAAGATATTCTCATCAAAATGTTTTATCAAATATGTTTAAACGAATGGATACATTCCCGTATCTTGATGGTTCAAATTTAATACATGGGAAAATGCCAGAAATTGTTAAAGATAATGATATCTTATTTTTAATATTGAGAGCTGACAATCTTTTTTTGTTGCTCTCTGAGAGAGAAAAAAATTCACCATTGCAAAATAAAGATTTTGGTTTTAAGTATAGTAGATCTGTAACATTGGGGTCTGGTGCTATATTTTCTGCAAGTGTCTTGGCACAAATTGGAACATATGACGTTAAGAAACAATATAAGGGGGAAGATCCACAGATCGGGCGTCTTATATCTATATTAAGAGGAAAAGAAAGGGATGGAAAATTTATTCCTAATACTTTAACAGTAGATAGGATGCCTTCAAGTGATAGAGTTCATACAAGCCCACGGCGAAATATTATGGAATTAATAGAGGGAGGAGTTACATATGGAGATGAGAAGGTTGAAAAAGAATTGAGACGTTATTCTAATCCAGAATTAATAAATATTCTAAATCAAAAAATAGGAAAATATATTTCGATGGAAAATAAAAATATATTAGAAAAGACTCTTTCTACCTTTAGAATGTTTTTTGAGGAAAATACAGGAGATAATGCAGAAAAATTATTTGCAAGATTTATTTTTATGTTAGGGTTTAAGGCTCAAGATATTAAAGTTGAGAAGGATGAAAATACATACAAGGTGATAATAAAGAATATAGAGAATGTATTAAATTCTTGTTCAGAGTATAGAAAGCATTTTAATGAAAATCGGCAAAACCTTAAATGATTTTGATAAACTAAAAGAACCTATCCGCTCTTTTAGTTTATATGAGAAAAAATGTTTATAGAATGAGCAGGAAATGAGAATAATAGGAAATTTTTAGAAGAGATGGATAAATGCTTACCTTTGGAGTTTTTATAGGATGTGTTGAATAAATATTAGAGTGAATTAAAGAATATAAGAATTAATTTATGAAAAATAATATAAAGGTAATAATTTTCGATATGGATGGAACTTTATATCCATATGATTCACTTGATAAAAAATATAAAAATTAAACAAAACAAAAATTTTGGCTTAATGGACATTTATAGGGTGCTAAAATAAGAGTTATGGTAGACTAGAACTACTATAACTCTTTTAAAAATAAAACAATGAATAAAAAATGCCCAAAATGTA
>CAMZKZ010000034.1 GCA_947311645.1 uncultured Candidatus Altimarinota bacterium
TCAAAAAGACAAGGGTATGTTGAAACCTTTACAAAACAGGTTATAAGAAGTTTAAGTTCGCGACTTGTAACAAAAATTGTACGAGGGATTTTAGGAAGCATGAAATAATAATACATAAAAAATTAAAAATATGAAAATTTGCGTACCATTACAAACAGGAGATATTGCAGAATTGAAAAAGCAAATGCAGGAAATTTCAGAAACCTATTCTGAAAAAGTTTCGATAATAGAAATTTGGTTAGGAGAGTTTTTTACAGAATCTGTGCTAACAAATGAAGCAGATGTGTATGCATATGCAGAGCATATATTGAGAGAAATCTTTGAACAGAGAAAAAATATGAATACATATTTCCCTTTACTGTTTACCCTAAAGGGAGAAAAAGAGCAGGGAAGTTTTTCCGGAACAGTTTCTGATACCAAAGAAATTTCTCGAAAAATTATCACAAAAATTGTAGAATATTCTCAATATAAGCCTTCGCATGCACAAAATAATCCAGATTATCTTGATCTTGATTATAATTTTGATGATAAAAATCTTCATGAATTTTTTGAAGAAATAAAAAGAACACGAACAGTTCAAGAAATAAAACCTACAGATTTTCAACTGATTTTATCGGCACATTTTTTTGAAGGAACTCCAAGTTTTCCATCATTAAAAAATAGAACACAGCTCATGCATAATAGAGGTGCGGATATAGTAAAAATTGCAGCAATGCCACATGATGAAAAAGATGTACTTACAATTTTTAGAATTGCAGAAAACTTTAAACGAAAAGAAATTCCATATATTGCTATTTCAATGGGAGATATTGGAAAAATTTCACGAGTTCTTACTCCGTTATGGGGAGGAGAAATGATGTTTGCAAGTTCTTCAAAAGATAGAGCCTCGGCGAGTGGTCAAATCAATATAGAAGAATTGCATTCGTTGTTATTAGTCTTCGGTGTCTGATGTAATGCTTTTTGTTTCTGCATGAAGAAGCAATGCAAAGATAAAAGTTATTGCAGGAAGGGCAAAGAATAGTCCATGATATTGTACAAAATGTAATGCAAGAAAAGAGGATTCTATAGTTGTATACAGAATATGATGAGTGGTATCAAATCCAACAATACTCCATCCAGAAAGAAGAAGGAGTATAGTGTTTATGAATAACAATGCAAAAGAAAGAGAAATAATACCAAGTAAAAATAGGTTTCCTACAGAATTTTTGCAATTCTTTGCAGATGTTTCAAAAAATGTAAATTGAAAGAGGGTAATCCAGAAAAGACAAAAGATAGCAATTTTTATGCTTGTATAAATATAGAGAGAGGTGATTTGTTCGGAAAGGGTAAGAACATTAGAAACTTCTCCGTTGCTGATGAGTGCAATGGATATATCAGGAAACAGTGATGGTAAAAAAATACTAAAAAAATCTGCAATAAAAAAAGATGGGTATAGGACAAGTATACCTTTTATAACTTTTGATTCACCCATAACAATTCCAACAAGTGTGAGAAATGTTATAATGATAAAGAGAATAAAATCCCACGATGGTGTAAATGATAAAAAATCCATAAAGAAAGTGGTGAAAATTATTGAAGCTTCCCAAGATCGGCAATTTCCATTTCAAGTAATTCGATGGCAAAAAGTCTTTCCGATCGTTCATTTTGAATCTTTTTTAGACTATACCCGTTAATGGCATTTGCATTATGAAAGCTTAATGCTCCATATGTAAGCAGCAATGCTACGATTGAAAGGAGTATGGTTATTATGGAAATTCCAATAGTAAGTTGGTTTTGTATTCTAATTTTTTTTGTCTTTTGTATCATGGTATATCGTTTTATAGTATTTTTTCTACTACTCTCATTTTTGCACTGCGAGACCGTGGGTTTTCGCTTTGTTCGTGTTGAGAAGGAATAATTGGTTTTTTACTTATTTTTTTTAAGCATAATTTTGGATTTGCTGTAGAAGCATCTGTTGTGCTGTTTTGCTGATATTTATTTATTTTTTCTTTTGAAATATAAGTATCTAAGACATTTTTTACAATTCTGTCTTCTAAAGAATGAAAGGTGATTATAGCGAGTCGTCCACCTTTTTGTAATAACGCAACGGCTTGGTGTACCGCTGTTTCTAGAACTTCTAATTCTTTATTAACAGTAATTCGGAGTGCTTGAAACACCAAGGCAGCAGGATGAATAGTTTTTTTTGAGAATGGTTTTATGGAAACAATAAATTCAGCAAGTTCTGTAGTCGTTTCAAAAAGTTGCTTTTCTCTTCGTTGTATGATTTTTTTTGTAATTAAATATGCATGTTTTTCTTCTCCATATGTGTAAAAAATATGTTGCAGTTTTTCTTGACTCCATGTGTTTATAATTTCTTTTGCAGTAAGAGTATCATTTTGGTTCATTCGCATATCAAGAGGTGCTTCAAACCGGAAAGAAAACCCTCTTTCTCCGTCATCGAATTGGAGAGAAGAAACGCCAATATCAAATAAAATAGAAGTTGGTGTAAAATTTTTATTGGTGCAGATTTCTTCTAGTTTTTTAAAATTTTCTGGAATAATTGTAAATTGTTTTTTTTCTATAAAATTTTCAAGTCGTTCTCCTGCTATTTTTCTTGCATTTTCATCTTGGTCAAATCCTAAAACTTGTAAATGTTTATTAAGTGAAAAAAAATATTCTACATGTCCCCCCATTCCAAGAGTTGCATCTATATGATGAGTAGAGTTTTTAATCTGTAAAAACTCTGCTGATCATATAGATGCAACTCTTGGAATGGGGGGACATGTAGAATATTTTTTTTCACTTAATAAACATTTACAAGTTTTAGGATTTGACCAAGATGA
>CAMZKZ010000035.1 GCA_947311645.1 uncultured Candidatus Altimarinota bacterium
ACTCATTTATGGGAAGAGTCTGCTCTCGCCTATTCTCTTTTTGCATTATTGGGAATTATTCTTGAACGGTATAAAAATACTACAAAACACATGCATTAATCTCTTCCATATTTGCTTTTGAGATCTTTAATTTCTTGTTCTGTTTTTTCTAGAGTTTGTTCTAATTTTTCTAGATCTTTTTCATTTTTATTTGATCTATTATCTATTTCTACTCTTTCCTTTTCACTTTGACCTCCTTCATTTTCTAAATACTCTATTAGAGTAGAAATAGACTCCCTATCTTCCTCTTTACTCAATATCTTTTTCTCCACATTCTTTTTACTTCTCTCAAGAGTGTGTAACTCTTTTACATAAGCGTTTGTTTCTTCTAATAATAGAGGTATAAAATCTTTAGTCAGAAAGTTTTTATTAGTATTATCAATATTTTCAATTTTTATTTTATTAACTAATTTAGTTATAATACTCTTCTGTTTATCCTCAAGTGTTTTCCCTAATAATTCCACCAAAGCATTATATTTTTTATCATATTCAATGTGTTCTTTCAGAATATCAGATATTATCATTTTACCATCCTTATTTGCCTGCGTCCGTAAAATATTGTTCTTGATATCATTCTTTTCCATATTAGACCTCCCTAGTTCCTTCATATAATCTGGAGAACCAATAGAGATAGAGGGAGTGGATACTAAATTTTCCCCCTCTTTTATTGCTTTGAATACATTATCTAAAGAATCTTTATCTAAACTTGATATTTTAAAAGTTTTTTCATCGAGTTCTCTTAAATATTCCTTCTTTTTATCTTTTAATTCTTGAAGATCTTCTTCATATTTCTCCTCCGCATCTATCAACTCCTGAGTTACTTCTGCAGTCATCATTTTTAATAACAATACTGAACGCAATTCTTTTTGTTCCTTCGCTATTGTTATCTCTTCTTTTCCTTTTAGAGTTTGTACTTCTTTTGTTGTTAGAGCAGAAGTATTTCTATCAGGAGCACTCCTTGGAGCATTTTCAAAAAGAACTCTTTTTTCAAAAAAAATATTCGTACCAATCTCTTCCGTGTGTATGTGTGTAAAAAGCATAGTATTTATAGTATTAAAATTACCTCATATTATAATACCATATTTCTAGAACATAGTAAAATATAAAAATTTTATTCTCTATTGTGCAAAATATGGTATGCTATCCATAGCAAAAAATAATACTTTTTTATTTCCCCTTTTTCTATGCAATCTCTTCATAACTTTTTATTTGAATATAATAAAAAACATAATGCTATTTCACCACAGTTACAACGCGTTATTGTAGAAATAATGCGAGCAAGTAAATATGCAGAACATGCTATTCGAACAGAAGAAACAGGAAAAAGTGGCGAAACAAATATTCAAGGAGAAGAACAACTTGCTCTCGATATTAAATGTGATCAAATTTTTTGTAATATTTTATCTGATTCTGAACTTATTGCACAATTTGCCTCAGAAGAACAAGAAAATGCAGTAAGTATAAATGGAGAAACAGGATTTTACTCTGTTGCGTTTGATCCTTTAGATGGTTCTTCACTTTTAGATACAAATGGGTGTGTAGGAACAATTTTTGGAATTTGGGAAGGAAATGGATTTATTGGAAAATCTGGAAACGATTTAGTTGCAGCGGGATACATTCAATACGGACCACGAACAACTGCAATGATTTCGTTTGCAGGAAAAACACACGAATTTACCCTTTCTGAAATTGGAGAATATCATTTATCAAAAGAAAATATAGAAATTGAAGAAAATGCTAAAATTTTTGCAATGGGAAATTTACGAGCAAGCACAGAACGACCAGAGTATAAAAAAGCACTTGATTACTTTTTAGAAAAGAAAAAAACCTTACGATATTCTGGAGGAATGGTTCCAGATATAAACTCTATTCTTTGTAAACAATCTGGAATTTTTACATACCCAAGTCATAGTGCATACCCAAAAGGGAAATTACGATTATTATACGAATGTGCACCAATGGCATATATAATGAATAATGCAAAAGCAAGTGCTGTAGATGAATTTGGAAAGAATATTTCTGATATACAAATAACAGAACTGCATCAACGAACTTCTATTCTTCTCGGAAGCACAAAGAGTGTAGAAAAAGTAGTAGAAATACTTAACTCATAAAAAAGAAATTTTTTTTTCGCTTTATAATATGCTAATATTCTTGTAATTTTTATACTTAAAGAAATTATATGAAAACAGCATACGAAGCACAAAAATATGAAAAAAATATATTGAAAAAATGGAAAAATAACAATGTATCTCAACCAGAAACCAAAGAACAAAACGTTAAAAAATCAGGAAAAAAAATCTCTGATAACACTTTTTGTGTACCAATTCCACCACCAAATGTAACAGGACAACTTCATTTAGGACATGCCATGATGCTTGTTATTCAAGATATTATGACACGATATAATCGAATGAATGGAACTCCATCATTATGGGTACCTGGTACAGACCATGCAGCTATTGCAACAGAAACTGTTGTTTTAAAAAATTTAGGAGTGCCTTCACGAGAAGAATTTTCTCGTGAAGAGTTTTTAGAAAAATGTTTTGAACATACAAAAAATACTCATGCAACTATTTCTGGACAAGTTGAAAAAATGGGAGCAACATGCGATTTTTCACGAGAACGATTCACAATGGATTTCGGAATGAGTAATGCAGTGCAAAAAATCTTTTCAGATTTATATGCTCATAATTTAATTGTACGAGGATACCGAATGATTAACTGGTCTACGGGTGCACAATCTGTTTTATCAGATGATGAATTGGAATACGAAGACCAGAAAGATACATTTTGTTATATAAAATGTGGAAAATTTGTAATGGGAACAGTGCGTGCCGAAACAAAATGTGCAGACTCTCCTCTTGTTTTGCACCCAAACGAAAATTATGTAAAAGCAAAATTTACAAATTCTGATGCTATTTCTGAAGAATTTATCTTTTCAGAAGTATTATTTGATGATGAAGAAAGACGAACAAAAATTTTTAATCAACTTGACCCAAACGGAACATGGGAAAAAATATCTGTACATCAGGGAAAAGAATTTGAAGGAGAAGAATTTTCATACCAAACATATTCTGGAAAAAGAAATTTCTTTGTATTATGTGACGATGAAGTAATTGATATAAACAAAGGAACTGGAGCAATGACAATTTCAGTATGCCATTCTGCAGATGATTATTTACTTGCAAAAAAGTATCCTGAAAAATTAAAAGACTATTATACCGAAAAAATAGATTTTTACGGGAAAATGACAAAAATTGCAGGAGAACTCGAAGGTGTCGAAGTAAAAATTGCACGAAAACGAGCGGTAAAACTCATGCAAGCACAAAATCTTATTGTAGGTCTCGAAAAAGATTATCTGCATAATGTTCCTCTTTGCTATAGAACAGGGTGCGTAATTGAACCAATGATTTCACCTCAATGGTTTATTGATGTAAATAAAAAATTTAATTGGGTAGAAGGAGTGGGAGTCGTAAATAATAGACATGACCATAGTTCAGATACAATTCAACAAAAATCATTAAAAGAATTAACATCAGAAGCAATAAATAGGGGGGAATATAATAAAAATTCAGATTTAGTAAATTTAGTACCAAATAGATTTACGAAAATTTATGACCAATGGATAGATAACCTGCAAGATTGGTGTATTTCTCGACAAATTTGGTGGGGACATCAAATCCCAATTTGGTATGATACCGATGGAAATCAGCATGTTGCACAAGAGCAAACAGTATTATTTACACGACATGGAGAAAGTGAAAATAATGTAAACAAAATAATTTGTGGAGACTCGCCTCTTACGGCAAAAGGAATTTCTCAAGCCGAAGAAGCAGGAAAAATATTACAACAGCGAAATATTACAAAGATTATTTCATCTCCAGCAGAAAGAGCATTGCATACGGCTACCATCATTGGGAAAAATATTGCATACTCAGAAGAAATAGAAACATGGGATATTTTAAAAGAATTTCATGCTGGAAAATATGAAAATCAACCAATAGATGAAACATCAAATAAAACTGCTCTTGAAAAAATATTGGAAGATGATGGATATGATGCAATTGAACCATATGTACGCATTGCAGAAAGATTTTGGGAAAAAATAAAAACAGTAGAAACCGATGGAGAAATTTTAATTGTTTCGCATAATGCACTTACAAGTTTTTTATTTGCAGTAAAAAATGGAGCAACAAAAGAAACAATTGTAGAACATTGGAAACGGTGGAAAATGGATAACTGTGAAATAAAAGAATCACTCGTAATGATTCCACCACAAGGACACCAAAATATGAGACAAGATGAAGACACACTTGATACATGGTTTTCTTCTGCACTATGGCCATTTTCAACTCTTGGTTGGCCAGATAAAACACCCGATTTTGATAAATTTTTTCCGACTTCTGTTTTAGAAACAGGACACGATATTTTATTTTTCTGGGTAGCACGAATGATTATGTTTTCTCGATTTACTACGGGGAAAAACCCTTTTTCAGATGTGTATCTTCATGGACTTGTATGTGATGAACACGGAAAAAAAATGAGTAAATCAAAAGGAAACGGAATTGATCCACTTGAAATGATTGAAAAATTTGGAACAGACGCCGTACGAATGTCTTTGATTGTAGGAACAACACCTGGAAATCAAGTAAGTTTAGGAGAGAAAAAAATTGAAGGATTTCGAAATTTTGCAAATAAATTATGGAATGTTGCACGATATATTCTAAGTATCAAAAATAACGAACACGACTGTGCATCTCCAAAAGAAAAATCGTTGCCAGAAAAATGGATTTTATCAAAAACGCAAACCTTAATTGAAGAAGTACGAACAGGAATTGAAAATCATAAATATGGAGAAGTAGGACAAAAATTATACGATTTTACATGGAACGATGTTGCCGATTGGGCAATTGAATCTTCAAAATCTACATCTTCTCCTAGCGTAGGAAATACCCTAAAAGAAGTGCTCGAAACACTCTTAAAACTTCTTCACCCATATACTCCGTTTGTAACCGAACAAATTTGGGAAGAAATAGGAAATACAAATCTTCTTGCTCTCGAAGATTTTCCAGAGGTAATAGAAGAATATAAAAATACTGAAGCAGAAGAAAAATTTGAAATATTTCAAAATGTAACGGCTAAAATTCGTTCGTTGCGTTCTGCTGCAAAAGTTGATCCTGTAAAAAAAATAAAAGCAATTCTGTATGTAAAAAATACAGAAACATTGCAAGAACTTCAAAAAACAAGCGAAACAATACAATCATTAGCGCGTTTAGAAAGTCTTACATTTATTACATCTCCCGAAGAAAAGCCAAACGAAGAATGTATTTCTGATATTATAAATGCAACAGAAATATTTCTTCCCCTTGCAGGAATGCTGGATATGGAAAAAGAAAAAGTACGAAAAGAAAAAGAATTGGAAAATGCAAAAAAAATTCTTAAAAACCTTGAAGGGAGAATTGCTAATAAAAAATATATGGATAATGCTCCAGAAAATTTAGTACAACAAACAATGAAGCAATACGAAGAAATAAAAGAAAAAATTGCTGTTTTAGAAAAATAATCGTTTACACACGCTTCTAAAATATATGAAAATACATGAAACAAAGTATGCAAAGATAAAATTCTTGCATACTTTTTTCATAGTTTTTTTTATAGTTTTTAAGTATCTTAAATATTTTCACGAATGCGTTGTAAAACTTTTTCCGTAACAAGCTCTAAAAGTTCTTCATCTGATGCATTTCGAATTCCTACAATTCCACCAAATCGTTGTTTTAAAAGTTTTTTTGTTTTTCCACCAATTCCTTGAATTTCATCAAGTATAGATTTTTGTAATACTTTTTCTCGACCTGCCCTATTTTTGGTTATTGCAAACCTATGGGCTTCATTTCGTATTCTCTGTAACATATGCCCTTCGTTTGAATTTTTTTGAATATCTGCTTTATATATTTCATGTTCAAAATTTTCCGAATTATATCGTATTGCAAATACCTCTTCTTCTTTTTTTGCCAATGAGCAAAGAGTAATTTTACTTGCATACTCTGTATTTTTAAGTACTTTCCATGTTGCAGAAAGTTGCCCTTTTCCACCATCAATCACAATAAGATCTGGAACTTGTAAAAAGGAATCAGAAAGTGAAGTAGAAAGTTTTCCATCTTTTCGCATATAAACTTCCCCATCTTCAGTAGTATACTCAGAAAATCCTAAATGCTCTAAAAATTCACATGTTTTTCTATCCACATTAAATACTTTATACGCCTCAGACTTTGTTTTCAGAAAAATATCAAGTAAAAGCTTTCTTACCTGTTTTGCAAAGTGTAATACTCCACCAATTGTTATGTCTCTTGGCTCTAGATAGAGTCGTATTTCCGCATGACGCATTGAATTTATGGAAACACTCGCAATAGTATCTCCAATATCTGCAAGAATTTTTTTACTTTTTTTAGGCTCTGTTACTTCTGTAAATACAGTATATATATCTGTTACAATCGATTTTAACAGTACAGATTTTTTATCGTGTAGAGTATTTATACTCACAGTTGAAGAAAGAGATGAAAAGTTTTGAATCAACGATGAAAGCAAAGTAAAGTCTTGCTTTCTTTTCACTTTTTCGGTTTTCCAATCATCTGGAAAATTTTCTGGAAGTCGAGAACATCTTCGTGTTAATGCTTCTGCTAATGATTTAAAATCATCTATTCCTGTTTCTGTGTGTATCGATTTAATATTAAATGAACGATAATCCGATTTTTTTTCTTTTCCATTTTCACACACTACCATAGATGCAACAGTTTTTTCTCCTGAATAATGAGAAATATCATAGCATTCTATTCGTTTTGGAAAATTTTTCATTTCCAATTTTTTTTGTAGCGTTTCTAATGTTTCCTCATAATTCTCATCTTTTTTTATAAAACTCATTGCATGACGCTTCGCATAATCTTCTGCATTCGCATGTGCTAAAGTAAGCAACTCTTTTCTTCTTGCTTTTTCTGGTAAAGAAATTTCTACTTTTGCTCCATTTAAAACATTTAATTCTGTTGTAAAATATTCTTCCCATACCTTCTTTTCGTCTTCATCAATAAACACTTTATCAAGAACAATTGTTTTTGGAAACTCTGAAACCCTATTTGCATGCGATGCTAAAAACGCATTAAGTGCTTCTTGTTGTACCGAAAATGGAACAGGAGAAAGAGAACTTTCATTTTTAATCATTATAGGAAATGTTTGAGAATTAATTATTTTTCCATTTCGTGCAGAAAATACATGAAAAAACACATGACCATAATTTGAGAAAATTCCAATAATATCTGCAGAAAGTTCATTTGGTGCAGATATTATTTGCTTTTCAGAAATATTTTGTACAGAAGCAATCACATCGCGTGTTTTTGCTGCAAGTGAAAATTTTGAATTTTTTGCATAATTCATCATTTTTTCTGTAAGAAACGCTATAATTTCTTTTGTTTCTCCACGCAAAAATAACACTGCTTTTTCTACAATTTTTCCATACTCTTCTTTTGATATTTTTCCAATACATGGAGCATAACACTTTTTAAGATGATAGTTTAGGCATGGGATTTTTTGATTTCCCGAATCCAATAAAATTTCTCCATCAGTATTTTCTGTAATTCCAATCGAACTCGAACGCAATAAAAAAATATCTTGGAGCATATCTATAATTTTTCGAACTGCCGAACCAGAAGTTTTTGGACCAAAATATTTTGCACCATCTTTTAAAACTTTTCGCACAAGTAAAATTCGTGGAAAATCTTCATTTGTTACCTTTATATACGAATATGTTTTATCGTCTCGTAATAAAATATTAAATCGTGGTCTTTTTGTTTTAATTAAATTATCTTCTAATAATAACGCTTCTGCTTCGTTTCGTGTTGTTGTCCATTCAATATTTTTAATTTTTTCTACTAATTTTTGAATACGAAGAGAATGATTTGCTGATTCTCTAAAATAACTTCGAACTCGTGAAGATAAGTTTTTTGCCTTTCCAACATATAAAATTTCATTGTTTTCATCTCGCATTTCATAGACTCCTGCAGATTTTGGTAATTGGTCCAACAGTTCATAGATATGTGAAGTATGCGACATGAAAATAAGAAAAAATTATCATTTGATTTTTATAGCTAAAGTATAGTAGAATATACTGATATTTTAAATATAAAAATAAAAAGAAATACTAAAAAATACATATATACAATATACAAATGATTATTTTTACAAATCCAGAATTGATGCAAGCAATGCAAAATTCATATGTTCTTCGGCAAAAATTCAATACTCATCAGATTGATATATTAATAGAAAAAGCATTTATGCTTACACCAAAAGAACAAAAAAAACTTCTTTCTGTATTCAAAAAAGAACATGAAGAAGTGAAAAATAATACAACAAAAATTAAAGAAAAAATTAGATTAGTGGTAAAGGAACAGAAAAAACAATTTGAAAAAATAATAGATACTCCAAACCATAGAATCCTTAATACTATAGATAATATTCTTAAAAATGTATAACGACAACTCTACATCATTTTTTTCTCACAATACTCCATTTGTACAAGAATGGAGAAATATTGGCGAAAGAAGAAAAGTATATAAGACTATAGAGGCCTCAGGAGAAAAGCCCGATAAATACTCAAGCACTCCACTGGCTGGAATAAATGCTGCTGATAATTTTGAAAAAGCATTTACGAAAGAAACATCAGAGACTTCTTCAACACCAGAAACTCTCCCAACACTCCCTGAGATGAAAAAAGTTGCAGAAAGTATCATGCATAATTTTTATACACAAACAAATCCAGATGCATCAGAAAACGATATAAAGACTTATATTAGCACATTTCATGCTGTAATTGATGCAAAAATTCCAAATAGTAATGAACTCCTTCCACAAGAAAAACAAAAAGAGTATTATGAGACATACATGGATACATTAAAAAATTTTAATGATTTACAAGATGAATCAATACGAAAAAATGGAGTAATGTCTGTTGATGGATTTATGCTTGGAAATAATCGAGTTGAGCATTTTTCTCTCTCCAAACCATTTGTAGCAAAACTTAAAACGCCTTCCGATCCTGTTGCATATTTAAAAAATCCAAAAAATAAAACAAAAGTCCCCTTCCCAAATAAATTTTCGCGTACGAAATATCCAAATCTTACTATATTAGAACTCGAAGGAATAAATCCTCTTATTTTTACAACAGGGATTGTTGAAATAAAAGAAACAACATTTCATGACGATATTATTGGATTACAAATATTAGATGGAGATGGACATTTTCATTTATACGATGCTCGAACAAAAGAAATGAAAGCAATTATTGCACACGATACTGGAGATAATAGAGATATAAGAGACAAAGCAAAAAATGGGAAAAAAGCATATAAGAAACCTAAAACTGTAGAGAAACCTACTCCATCAAGAACAAAATCGTCTCCAGCAACAATGAAAATCCTTCGTTCAAAAGATAACCTCTATGAAAAACTCAAGAGTACACACTATTCTCTTTTTAAGACGGTAACAAATACAATAAACGAACATATTACAAAATCTCTTACAGATAATACAAGTGCAGAATTTGACTGGTCTGATTGGGGAAATACTCCTTTTGAAGTAAATAAAACAGGAGATATTATTCTTGATAAAAATGATTGGAAAAACGAGAGCGATATTATTATTTTAACAGCACAAGAAGCACAAGAAATAAACAAAAAAACAAAGCTTGGAAATGCACAATCTCTTGTAGATATTCTTAATCAATATAAATCACTTCTTGATAAAGATATTATTGATAAAGTAAAAACTTCATCTCTAAAAAAATCTTCATATAAAAAACCGAAAGAAAAGACAGAGAACAGTAAAATAACTCAATTAAGTAATAATAAAAAACAAGCATTATATAAAAAAAAAGGCATAACAGAAAAGATAAATACAACGAAAGGAACTACTACTCTTACATATAAGGGAGTAACATTTACATATTTGAATACAGTAAATCAACAGAGAAATACCTCTAAAAAATTTATTACAGAAAATATAAAGTTATTAACAAGTCTAGGGGAAAAGTATAACGGAGAAAAAAATAAAAAAATTATAATTACAGAAAAAAAAGAGAATAAAACAGGGAAAAATAAAAAAATATTATTAATGGTACAACACGAAGAATCTATCTATGCAACGCAAATAGATAAAAATAAAAATCCAACATATAAAAAAGTAATAGATAAAAAGAAGAGCTGGGGAAATGTGAACACAAATGAAAAAAACTTTTTAGAGAAAAACATTACTCCGTTTTATAAGAATCTGAAAACTTTTGGAAATAAAACAAATAAAGAGCAAGAAACGAAGATTGATAATATTGTACAGCTACCTGTGGAAGTAGTAGAAGAGAGAGAAAACAGTTTAAAAAAATTAAACAATCTTTACCCTTCCCAAATTATAAAAATGTATAAAAATGCAGGAATTTCAGTTGAAAAAAATACAACAAAAAATAAAATTACCTTAAAAAAAGGAGGAGTAACAATGATTTATCCGATCTCATCATCAGTAATACAACAAGAATTAACTCGAAAAAATATAACACTAGCAACGGCAACAAAAGCATCTATTAATATAATTAAATATTTTTCAAAAATTTATACTAAAAATAATCCTATAGTCTTTACAAATATTGAAAATAACAAAAGTATAACTTCATCGATAAAATACAACAATACTATTCTAGAAATAAAAGATATAAAATCTAAAGATCTCCCAATTATAGCAAAGGAACAAAGGGAATTAAGAAAATTCATAAATAATTATCATGGCACTATTAATAGCAAAGAATTTATTGCAACAATAACGCAAAAATTTCCAATTTTTATATCTTTTCAGAAAAAAATGAGAGTTTACAATGTAAACCGTAAAAAAGATTTAAGCGAAGAAGAAAAATCAGATTTTATACAAAAAATAGCGCCACACCTTCAAATGTTTTATGCATATAATGCAAAAAATGACACTGCAATAGCCAAGATGATTATTCAAGAAGAGATGGCAGATAAAAACTCTAAAGATCCTCCATCATTAGGAAAAACAGAGACATTAATAATTTCACCAAAGGATAATGAATACAAAGTATTAAAAACATTATTTGGAAATTTTAAAACTTTTAATCAATATATTCAATACGTAAACAATGCAAGATGGGGAGCTTTAACATTTGGAGATAGTATCTACATTGGAGATTCAGAAGATCTATTAGATAAAAAATCTATATTATTCAATGAATTAGTACATGGAATAATAGAAAATCAGTATCAATATTTTAGTGCAAAACCTGAAGAAAGCTGGATTAAGAATATTAAAAACATACAAATTAATGAATTTCTATCAGATGTGGCATCAATTACAATAGATCCGATAAAATCATTCAATATATTGAATGATTTTGGAAAAGATGATGATTATTTACAAAATAGACCAAATTACCAGTACACAATAGAATTCTTCAAAAACAGTTTAGAAAAATTAAAACAAGAGTATCCAAATAAAACAGATGAATTTTATGCTAACGAAATGGTAAATATATATATGAAACAAGGACAAGAATTTGTAAAAATGATAAAAGAAAGAGAAAAAAGAGAAAAAAGAGCAGTAAAAGAAAATTAGAAATAAAATAATAAATAAAATATACAAAATTATAGATATATAGTAATATCTGCATAGAAAACTTTGTTCACTTTAACTTTATTATTTTATTATAAAAACATGAGTTCTCTCGTAATGCCATTTGAAAAAGGTTCTGCCAAAATGCGAAAATTGCTTGGTGGAAAAGGTGCGAATTTAGCAGAAATGACAAATTTAGGTGTACCTGTTCCATACGGATTTACGATAACGACAGATTGTTGTAATAAGTTTTATAATGAAGCAGAAGAAAAAATATGGGATGAGTTAAAGAATCAAATTTTTAATAATATTAAAGATTTAGAACAAAAATCTGGAAAAATATTTGGAGGAAATACAAACCCTCTTTTAGTTTCTGTACGAAGTGGAGCAAGTGTATCTATGCCTGGAATGATGGATACAATTCTTAACTTAGGATTAAATTATGATACAGTAGAAGCTCTTGCAAGTGAATCAAATAACCCACGATTTGCATGGGATAGCTTTAGAAGATTTGTACAAATGTATGGAAATGTTGTGATGGGAGTTTCGTTACACTCTTTTGAAAATGAAATTACTGCAATAAAAAATAAAAATAATTTTACAGAAGATACTGAAATTAGTGCAGAACAGTGGAAAGAAGTAATTCTACAATTTTTAAATATCATAGAAAAAGAAACTGGAAAACACTTTCCGATGAACCCAAATGACCAACTTCTTGGTGCTGTAGAAGCTGTATTTACAAGTTGGAATGCCGATCGAGCTATTTTTTATAGAGGAATAAATGCTATTCCTCATGATATTGGAACAGCTGTAAATATCCAAATGATGGTATTTGGAAACCTTGGAGAAACTTCTGGAACAGGTGTATGTTTTACACGAGACCCTTCAACTGGAGAAAATATTTTTTATGGAGAGTATTTATTAAACGCACAAGGAGAAGATGTTGTTGCAGGAATTAGAACTCCGCATCAAATTATAAAATTAAAAGATGATTTACCAAAAATTTACGAAGAACTTATCGTATTACGAAATAATCTTGAAACGCATTTTAAAGACATGCAGGATATTGAGTTTACTATTGAAAATGAAAAGTTATTTGTACTGCAAACACGAACTGGAAAAAGAAGTGCATCTGCATCTGTAAGAATTGCTACTGATATGGTTAAAGAAAACTTACTTACAAAAAAAGAAGCATTATATAGAGTTACTGATGATGATATTCAAACACTTCTTCACCCACGGTTAGACGAAGCAGAAAAAGCAAAAAAAATTGCACTCTGTAAGGGACTTCCAGCGAGTCCAGGTGGAGCAATTGGAAAAATTGTATTTACCTCAGAAGATGCAATTGAAGCAGCAAAACATCAAGAAAAAGTTATTTTGGTTCGATACGAAACATCTCCAGAAGATATTTCTGGAATGCATGCTTCAGAAGGAATTTTAACAGCATGTGGAGGGATGACTTCGCATGCTGCCGTAGTTGCACGAGGAATGGGACGACCATGCGTCTCTGGAGTTTCTGATATTAAAATTGATGAAGCTCGAGGAGTTATTCAAGTTGATGATTTAATATTACGAAAAGGTGATATTATTACAATTGATGGAGCAACTGGAGAAGTATTTGATGGTAAAATTTCTAAACTTCCAGCAGATATATCTGGACCATTTCAAGAAATTTTAAACTGGGCAAAAGCCGAAAAAACACTTGAAGTTCGAACAAATGCAGACACTCCAACAGATGTAGCAAAAGCAGTAGAATTTGGTGCAGAAGGAATTGGGTTATGTCGAACAGAACATATGTTTTTTGAAAAAGAACGAATTATTGAAGTTCGTAAAATGATTTTATCAGAAGATAAAGAAACACAAGAACATGCACTAAAAGAAATTCAAAATTTTCAAAAAACAGATTTTATAGAAATTTATAAAATATTAGAAGATAAACCTATTTGCATTCGATTACTCGATCCACCTCTTCATGAATTTTTACCACATTCAAATAATGAAATAGAAGAGCTTGCGTCTCTTATGAAAAAATCTCCTCAAAATATTCGAGAACGAATCGAACACCTCAACGAGGTAAATCCAATGATGGGACACAGAGGATGTAGATTATTACTCACGATTCCATCACTTTTAGAAGCACAAGTGCATGCTATTTTATCTGCTGCACAAGAAACACAAAAAGAAAATGTTGAAATAATGATACCACTTATTGCAACATTAGGAGAATTTACAAGTTTAAAAACACGAATTCAAGCAGTTGCAAAAGAATACGCAGATGTAAATTTTAAAATTGGAACAATGATAGAAACTCCTCGTGCGTGTCTTCGTTCAGAAGATATTCAAAAGCATGCAGAATTTTTTAGCTTTGGAACAAACGATTTAACACAAATGACATTTGGATTTTCTCGAGATGATATGGGGAAATTTTTACCAGAATACCTAAAACAAGGGATTTTGAAAAATGATCCATTTCAAGTAGTGGATACAGAAGGAGTTGGAGGACTCATGAAAAAAGTTCTTTCTACTCTTCCAGAAAATTTTAAAACTTCTGTATGTGGAGAACATGGAGGAGAAGGAAAATCTATTGAATTCTTTAATAAAATAGGAATTAAAACTATTTCTTGCTCACCATTTCGAGTTCCCGTTGCTATTGTTGCAGCAGGTCGGTGTGCATAATTTTTACTCAAAATAAATTTATTATTTAACGCTCTATTATTTGTGTCAAAGAACAAACAACCCCTTTCAGAAGATGATCGCCAACGAGAAAAACAGAAAATCATAGATAATATTCTCTCTATCACAAAAATTAGTGAAGTTGCAGAAACAAAAGAAATACAAGAAACACCATCAGAAAAAAGCGATGTTATAAATGATATTCTTGAAAAAAAATTTGACTTAACAGATCCAAAAACACTGCGTGATTTTTTAAAACTTCACCGAATTTGGACAAAAAAGAAATTTGGACAAAACTTTCTTCAATGTAGAGAATCTCTAGAGCGTATTGTCGAACTTGGTGAATTATCAGAAGGAGAAACAGTTGTAGAAGTAGGACCAGGTCACGGTGTGCTTACAAGAGAGCTGTTACAAAAAGGCGTTACTGTTCATGCAGTAGAAATTGACCCAGATGTGCTTCCTGCACTTTCTGCATCTACTCGACAGTGGAAAAAAAATTTCACAGTTGATAATTGCCATGTATTAGACTTTAATCCACCTGAAAAAAAATACAAATTTATTGCAAATATTCCCTATCATTTAACATCTCCTATTTTACGGAAATTTTTAATTGATACTGAAAATAAACCAGAAAAATTGGTAATGTTAGTGCAAAAAGAAGTAGCTGAAAAAATTGCATGTAAAGATGATAAAAATTCACTGTTATCCATAATGGTGAAAACATTTGGAACACCATCATACGCATTTACTGTACGAGCAGAAAAATTTTTCCCAGCTCCAAAAGTAGACTCTGCTGTACTGGTGATTGATACTTTCCCAAAACCACTCATAAATATTCCATCTAAAATTTATTTTGAAATGCTTTTTGCAGGATTTTCTTCACCACGAAAAAAACTCAAAAATGTACTTATGAAACGACTAATGCTTACAAAAGCACAAATTGATCCTGTTTTTGAAGCATTAGAAATTGACAATGATTGCAGAGCACAAAATGTAACAATTCCACAATGGGAAGCAATGACAAAAATATTTTTTAAAGACTATTTAGATGCTCAAAAATAAAAATGTTTTACAGTAAAATATTATCTATCAAATGTATTCCTGCATATTGAACAGAAACAAGAAGAACATATTTTTTATTTTTTTCTATACGATCACATTCATAAAAATCCATTCTCTTTCGTATCTCGATAGAATGGATTTTTTCTATAAAAGATTCAGAAAGAAGAATATTTTTTACAAGAGATAGTATCGTTTCTACAGAAATGTAATTTTTTGTTTCATATTCCTTCTCTATAAAAAGTTTTGCATTGCGTAATGCTTTATAAATAACACTTGCCCGTTCCTTTTCATTTTTTGATAAACGCATATTTCTCGACGACATTGCTAATCCAGATGGTTCACGAAAAATATCTCCTGTTATAATTTGAAGAAATTGGAAATATTGCTTTTGCAGATACTGTACCAATAATACTTGCTGAAAATCTTTTTGTCCAAATATTGCAAAATCTGGGCGAATAATATGAAACAATCGAAATAAAACCTGAAATACTCCTTCAAAATGCCCTGGTCTTGACTTCCCCTCTGCTTCAAAAAAAATTTTTGGTAACACAATATCTTGCTTTTCAATTGTATATGCTCTCAATGATGGATACTCTGTATCACTATAAAAAGTAGCACCTTTTGGAATAAATACTGCATCAATTTTTAGCCCTTCTTGTTTTTCAAACTCTACAAGCTTTTTTATATCTGCATCTATTGTATGTGGATATTTTTCAAAATCTTTTTTTTCTGTAAATTGTGTAGGATTTACAAAAAGAGATACTATTATTTTTGTACATGGATTTTCTTTATATGCTTTTGCAAGTAAGCTCATATGTCCTTTATGTAAAGCTCCCATTGTAGGGATAAAAGAAATTTTATGTATTTTTTTTATAGCATTTGCATATTCATTCATTTCCTCTGGGCATTGTATAATTTTCACTCTATAGTATAAAAATAGTAAAATATTTTTATATATTCTATTCTAAAACGAGAGAAAAAAAAATATGAAAAATATATATAAATATATAAAAATATATAAAAATATGAAGAAAAGAGAGAAAAACCAATAAAATGGCTTGATTTAAAGCTTTTATATCTAGTATCATATATATGCTTTATAATTTTACTTATTAAAACATATGACAAAAGCAGATATTATTGCAGCAGTTGCTGAAAAAACAGAGCTTTCTAAAAAAGCATCACAAGAAGCATTAGAAGCTATTTTAGATACTATTACAGCTGAATTAGCAAAAGGTGGATCTGTTACTCTTACAGGGTTTGGAACATTTAAAATTTCTGCTCGAAAAGCTCGAACAGGTGTTAATCCTCAAAAACCTTCAGAAAAAATTGAAATTCCTGCTATGAATCTTCCTGCATTTAAAGCTGGAAAAGTTCTTAAAGACGCAGTTCGATAATTCGAAGCTTTTCTCTTTAAAAAACACTTTCTCATATATGAGAAAGTGTTTTTTTTAAGTCTAATACTGTCTGTATACAAAAATACTCTTTCAACACATATATAGAATAGAGTGTGTTGAAAGAGTCAGAGTTTTTTTAGTGCTTAAATGCTCGTGTTCCTGTAAAGACCATTGCAATACCAAGTTCATCACATTTATCAATCACTTCTTGATCATTTCGACTTCCACCAGGTTGAATAATAGATGTAATTCCTGCAGCTGCTAATGCTTCTGGACCATCTGCAAATGGGAAAAATGCATCAGAGGCACAACTTGCACCAATAGCTCTTTCTCCTGCTTTTTTTACTGCAAGCTCACTTGAATCAATTCGAGAAGTTAATCCTCCACCAATTCCGACAGTAGCTCCATCTTTTGCAATAACTATTGCATTACTTTTTACCGTTTTTACAGCCTTCCATGCAAACCATAAATTATTCAATTCTTCTTCCGAAGGTTGTCTTTTTGTTACCACTGTAATATCTTTTTCTTCTAAATCTTTTGTATCAATATCTTGTACTAAAAATCCTCCAAGTACTGTTCGTGTATCCTGTTGTGCTTTTGGAAATGTAAAGTCTTCAATTTCCAATACTCGTAGATTTGGTTTTTTTGCAAATACTACTTTTGCTTCTTCCGAAACTTTTGGTGCAATAATAATTTCAAGAAAATGTTCATTCATTTTTTCTGCTAATGCACCTGAAATTTCTTTATTTACTGCAACAACTCCACCAAATGCAGAAGTTGAATCAGATGCTAAAGCTTTTGTATATGCTGTAAATAAATCATCAGCAATCGCAGTTCCACATGGAGATAAATGTTTTACAATAACACATGCTGGATCTTCTGAAAACTCCAACACTCCTCGAAGAGCTGCATCTGCATCTAATAAATTATTATACGATAATTCTTTTCCTTGAATTTTTTTTGCATTTGGTAAACTTGCACCTTCTGTGTTTAATGTAAAAAATGCAGCTGATTGATGTGGATTTTCTCCATATCGTAGTGAATGAACTTCCGACCCTCCAATTGCATAAAAATCTGAAAATTGATTCGCAATCATAGAGTCATAGCGTGCAGTTGTTGCATACACTTTCCCCATCAATCGTTTTCGTGTTTCAAGAGAAGTATTTCCATACTCTTTTATTTCATCAATAACAATTTTATAATCTGTAGGATCTGTTATTACGGTAACCGATTGAAAGTTTTTTGCAGCACTTCTCAACATTGAAGGTCCTCCAATATCAATATTTTCAATAAGTTCTTCCTCTGTTCCCCCTTTTGCAAGCACCTCTGCAAACGGATATAAATTTACAATTACTAAATCTATATTTCCAATATTATGTTTTGCAACAGTTTCTTGATGCGTTGGATTGTCTCGTAATGATAATAATCCTCCATGAATTTTTGGGTGTAATGTTTTTACTCGTCCATCAAGCATTTCTGGAAATCCTGTATAATCCGATACTTCAATAGTATCGATACCATTTTCTTTTAAAATTTTTGCGGTTCCTCCTGTCGATAATATTTCTACTCCTCGTTCAGCCAAAACTTTTCCAATTTCAACAATTCCTGTTTTATCCGAAACCGATATAAGAGCTCGTTCAATAGCAATACGCGTCATAATATAATATGCAAAAAATTAAAATTCATGAACAGATTATCACATGGAATAAAAAAAATCTACTCTCCTTGAACATTCAAAATTTTACTTACCACTTCAAAGAGTGCATCAGAAATATTTTTTCCATTCTCATGCTTCCAAGATAGAATTTTTTCCAATTCTTTCTTCATTTGTGATTGTAAAACTGGTGGCATTTTTGCATATTCATCAAACACATGTGCTAAACCGCTAGATGCTTTATTATTAAAAGTATCTATTTCCAAAATCTTATCTGCTAAAAAAGCATATGCACTCCCATCTTCTTTATGAAAATTTATAACAGAGCGACCAAATGCTCCGTATAAGGCACGAATTTTATTTGGATTTTTATCATCAAAACTTTCTTCTTTTTCTAATGTTTTAATAAGATCTAAACTGTTTTCATTTGGAATAGATGCCTGCACTGCAAAATATTTATTCATAACAAGTGGGTCATTTTTCCACTCTGCATTAAAATCAAACAATGCATTTATTTTTTCTTGTGAATCTGTTTTACACAACAATGCTAATGATCGCAATGTATCTGTCATATTATTTGCTGTTTCAAACTGCGTCATTATTAAATTTGTATAATCCGTATTTGAATCTGATAAATAATCTAAACACATATTTTTTAGACTTCTTGCCCCAATAGCCTCATTTGTTAATGAAAAAATTGTATTTTGATTTTCATGATACAACTCTAAAAATAGCGTTTCTAAATATGTAGCAACAATATTTTTATATTTCTTTTTTGCTTCAAATGCTTTTTTGTATTCATAGACTGGAAACTGTTCTACTATGGTAAACAATGCAGGCAATGTAAGACATTCTGCTATAAAACCATTTGATACTTCTTTCTCTTGTAAAAGACTTTTATACGCAAGCAAAACACTTTCTGGAAATTCATCGATATTTTCCAGCATAATATCTGTAATTACTCGTCGTGCCATTCGCTGTCCTGCTTCATACCTATTAAATAAATCTGAATCATTCATAAACAAAAAGATATCTTGTTCAAGAGTATAATTATATTTAATTTTTACTGGAGCAGAAAAATTTCGTAATAACGAAAGCAATGGTTTTTCTGTAATATTTGTAAATGTAAATGTTTCTGTTTCTTGTGTTATTTCTAAAATATTCGATTCAATATTCATGTCATCACCATATTTATTTAACATTCCAAATTGCAAAGGAAAATGATAATGCGTATAGTTTTCTGTTTTTTTCGGATATGGACATGATTGAGAAACCGTAATCTGTAATATTTTTTCTTCTGCATCGTATTCATCTGTAACCGTAACAATAGGTGTTCCTGCTTGGTGATACCACGATTTTTTAAACTGTGTTAAATCTATATTCAGCGTTTTTTCAAAACTGAATAAAAATTCTTCTATGGTAACCGCTTGTCCATCAAAATTTTCAAAATAAAAATCTAATGCCCTTCTAAAGTTTTCTTTTCCATAAAAAGTTTGAAGCATTCTAATCACTTCACTCCCCTTTTCATACACTGTTCGTGTATAAAAATTTTCTATTTGAATAAATGATTGCGGTTGAATTGGGTGTGCCATTGGACCTGCATCTTCTGCGAATTGTCCTTCTCTCATATAACTTGCATCTTCAATTCGTTTCAGTGTTCTGTCTCCCATGTCTGCCGAAAATTCTGCATCTCGAAATACAGTTAGCCCTTCTTTCAAAGTTAATTGAAACCAATCTCGACATGTAATTCTATCTCCTGTCCAATTATGAAAATATTCATGTGCAACAACTGCTTCAATATATTGAAAATCTCTATCTGTTGCACTTTTTTGGTCGCATAAAATTGCTGCAGAATTAAAGATATTTAATCCTTTATTTTCCATTGCTCCAGAATTAAATGCATCAACCGCAACAATCATGAAAATATCTAAATCATATTCTCGACCAAAGCGTTCTTCATCCCATTTCATGGCTTTTTTCAAAGATTCCATTGCATGAGAAATTCGAGACTGATTTTTTGCATCTGTAAAAATTTGAAGTGAAATTTCTCTTCCAGACATCGTTGTAAAGGTGTCTTCTGTGTATTCTAAATCTCCCGCGATAAGTGCAAATAAATAACATGGTTTTTTAAAGGGATCTACCCATACTTTTTTATGCCGATTATTTTCTAGATCTTCACTTTCAATATTATTTCCATTTGAAAGCAATACTGGATACTTTTCTTTATCTGCAATAATTGTTGTTGTATATAAACTCATAACATCTGGTCTATCGAGATGATATGTAATTCGTCGAAATCCTTCTGGCTCATTTTGTGTACAATACATTCCATCGGCTTTATACAATCCCATTAATTGCTTGTTATTTTCTGGGTCAATTTTTACAACAGTTTTGAGTATAAGACTCTCTGCAACATTTTTTATAATAAGTTTATTTTCAGAAACTTCGTATATTTCAATATTATTTTCTAGTTTTTTTTCATTTATATAAATTTCTTGTAAATCGAGTTCTTCACCATTTAATTCTAAATGCTTTACCGTAGCATTCGTTTTTGTAAATTTTGAAACATTTGTTACGAGAGTATATTCTTCAAAAATCTCAAATGTAAGATCTACTGTTTCTATAGAAAATGCAGAAGGAGTATAATCTTTTAAATAAATTTCTTGTGCTTCCGTACTGTTGATATTCGTCATGAAAGTATAATAAAAATTCTATACAGAAAGTCTAGCATAAAACCAATATTATTGATATAATGATATGAAAAATCTCATTTTTTCAATACAAATACAAACGCTTTATATACAATATTATGAATACAGAGATAGA
>CAMZKZ010000036.1 GCA_947311645.1 uncultured Candidatus Altimarinota bacterium
CCTTAGGTGTAACTATAAAATAAAAAATTTAGTAAGTCAATATATTTATCTGTTTTTATAAAAAACAGATAAATATATTGACTTACTAAATTTTTTATTTTATAGTTACACCTAAGGCATTATTCCTTAGGAATATATTACACTATTACACTATTTACCTATGTTTTTTTCGCAAATAAATATAAGAAAAACCCTTACGTATCTTTTCCTTGGAGTTTTGATACTCAGTTTTTACGCACTGTTTTGGAATGACCTTTCTTCAGTATGGCAAAAGATAACAATATTCATTACTGCAATTTTTCTTTTTTCACTGATAAAAGATTTTATATTTTGGATTTTTTCAACTCTTTCTGGAACATGGGCTTTTATATTCAAAAGCATCGCTACAATATTTGGATTCATCACGGCATGGTCGTATATTTTTACACACTATTCCGATGATATTTTTAAAACTCGACACATAGAAATTCAAAATGATATTCGAAGCTTTTTTACACTTCCAACATCATCTCCATTTACAGAAAAACGAGACGATATTCTTATTGTACCATCATCAACAGAAGCAAAAAGAGACACTCTTGTAGAATTTCTTTTAGATAATACAAAAAATACAGAAAGCACAGAAAGCACAGAAAACCTACAAAATACAGAAGAAAACAGTACAAACAATAGTAATAATAACGATGAAAAAATAGAACTACAATTTATAAATGACGCAGAAAAAAACTGGAAAACCCCTCTTCAAAAAGAACTTCAAGAAGACCAAGGACTTATCTTTTCACAAAAAATACACTCTTCTGTAGACCTCTCAAAATATACTCCAACTGCAAACGCTACAAAAAACGACGAACAAAGCGAAAAAAATACAACAAATTACATATATTTTACACAAACTCCAGTACAAGTTTCATACCCTCAAAATTATACTTTTCAAAATACAACAAACACTACAACCAAAGAAACAGGACATATTGAAAGCATAACAACAAACCTTGTAAATAGCATAACTCAAGAAACAGAAGCACAGATCACATATAACATTTACACAACAGGAAAAATATATGATAAATATGTAAAACAATTCACAACTGCACCATCACAAACTTCCAACACTTTTTATATAGAATCCACTACACCAAATAGTGCTACATATGTTACATTTTTTGCAGGAAAATGCTGGGTTATTACAATAACAAAAGAGAGTAAAAACAACACTCTTGATGATTTTTACAAAGTTTTAATCCCTGCTGTTTTCGAAGCACAAGATTAAAATATCCCAATAAAAATGATAGAATTTAAAAATGCAATACGAGAATACACACTAGGAGAAGAACAATGGAACCTTGGACCAATAAACCTTTCCATTCCCCACAATGCTTCTGTTTGTATTCTCGGACAATCAGGAAGTGGGAAATCTACACTATTACACCTGCTTGGAGGAATAGAGTCTTTAACCAAAGGCTCTATTTTTGCAAATACTACAGATATCGCACAACTCACAGAAGACCAAAGAAATACATTTCGGAGAAAAAATATTGGATTTGTATTTCAAGATTTTCATCTTATTAAAGAACTTACTGTATACCAAAACATAGAACTTTCTCTTCTAATCAACAATAAAATACAACACTATTCAGAACAGAAAAGAGATGAAAAAATACAAAATATCCTGCAGGAAATAAATCTTACAGATAAAAAAAACAATTACCCATACCAATTATCTGGTGGACAACAACAACGAGTTGCTATTGCAAGAGCAATTATTCATACACCAAAAATACTCCTTGCAGACGAACCAACTGGAAACCTTGATTCAAAAACAGGAGAAGAAATTATCAACCTTTTATTTCGTGTGAAAAATAAAAATACCGGATTTTGGTGCGTTACTCATGACCAAAACATAGCCAAAAAATTTGACATCACTATCACTGTACATGACGGAGCAATTAAAAGCGTAGTGAAAAATCAACAGGCATTACAGAATGCGTAAGCGATCCCAAAGAAATAACATCTGCACCTAAACTCGAATACTGCTCTATATTTTTTTCTGTAATTCCCCCAGAAATTTCTATAAAAATATTATCCTCATTTCGTGCTTTTTTATCATATGTTTTTCCTACCTCCAAAAATAATTTTTCTATATTTTCTGGTGAAAAATTATCCAACATTATTACATATGCATACTGATTATTTTCATCAAAGGTTTCATCTCTAAAAACTGCTAATACCTCGTAAAATTCTTTAAAATTTTCAACTTCTACTTCTATAAATTGTATATGTTGTAAAATTTCAGGTGGAGCATATTCCTGCATATTTCTCAATTTTTGCAAAACATCTTTTTTCCCTTCAGCTATCAAATGATTTTCTTTTATTAAAACTGCATCAAAAAGCCCCATACGATGAGTATTTCCACCTCCCACAAAAATAGCTTTTTTATCTAAATAACTCCATTGTGTTTTTCGAGTAGCCGCAATTGGTGTTTTTGATTTTTCTACAATAGTTCTGGTCGCCGTTGCAATTCCAGAAAGTCGAGACAAAACATTTAAACTCACTCTTTCAAAATTTAAAATATCTATCGCATTTCCAGATATCTCACATATTTCATCACCAGCAACAAGAGTATCCCCATCTCTTTTTTTCCATACAATTTCTATATCCAAAAAACATTCCTCTGTTTTTACAAAGAAATCAATATCCGATTGCCCTGCTAGCACCCCATTTTGCTTTGCAACAATACGAGCCGAACCATCTTTTACACTCTCTACAAACAAAAGAGATGTAACATCAATTCCATCATGCATTAATTCCTGCAAGAAAAAGTCTATTACTGCAATTTCATACGCAGCTGTTTTAAAAAAATCTGACCGATCATGTGGAAGTTTTAATTGCATGCGAAAATCATAAAAGAAAAAGAACAACAGCAGAGGTTACACATTAGTACATGCATATGTCTGAAACTGGTTATTTGCAGGCAAAACACTTTCGATTGCATCGTGCAAATCTTCTATCTTCATTTTTTGATCTGCCGATATAAATACAGGTGTTCTCTCTTCATATTTTTTTAATAAATACTGTTTATTAAAAATATTTTTTAATGCCTTTATTTTCTTTACATTTTCTCTTTCTTCATCAGAAGAATCCCGAGAAAGAAGTATATGTTCAAAGTCTATACTGTTTAAAAACTCTGCAAAATCTATATCTTCATTTCGCAATTCACTTACATATTCATGTAAATCTTCTGCTGTTTTTTCAGTAATAGCATCAATTTTATTAAAAATTAAAATCTGTTTTTTATCTGAAATTTCTAATTTTTCTAAAATATCATCAACAACTTCTATTTTTTCCTCAAATCGATCATCAGAAACATCTACAACATGAAGCAATACATCTGCATTTACACTTTCTGAAAGTGTTGATTGAAACGCTGCAATAAGATTTGGCGGAAGGTTCGCAATAAAACCAATAGTATCTGCGATAAAAATCTCTCTAAAACTTTTTGGTAAAAACATCAACCCAAGTCGTGTATCTAAGGTTTGAAAAAGTGCATCTTTTACCGTAACCCCTTTCTTCGTTAATACATTCATTGTTCGACTTTTTCCCGCATTGGTATACCCAACAAGCGCAACCGTTTCTTTTTGATTTCGCTTTCTATTTTGTCGATGCAAACATTTTGTTTTCCGCACTTTTTCCAATTTTTTTTCAATATTTTTTTCTTCTTGTCGCAAATGCCGTTTCATAATTTCCGTATTTGTTTCCCCTTTTCCACGAGTATTCGATTGACGAGAAAGTTCGTCTCCACCCATTCCAAAAATTCGTGGCCCCATATGTCGAATTTTTGCCAGCTGAATCTGTAATTTTGCTTCGCTCGATTGTGCATGGTTCGAAAAAATATGTAAAATTAAATCTACTCTATCCCATACTTCAATATCTTCGTCTCGTAACACTTCTGTTAAATCCCAAATTTGCCGTGGTTTTAAAATATTTCCTAAAATAATTATTTGAATATCATTTTCTTTACAATATGCAATAGCCTCTTGCAGAACCCCCTCTCGTAAAAAAAATTTTTTATCAACCTCTGCTTTTTTTACCCATGTAGTATGCACTGTAAAATCACCATATGTTTTCACAAGGCTTTCCAGTTCATATTTTTTATTTTCCATTTCTGCATCCGATGTTTTTTGTGGCAAAGAAATATCAATCAACAAGGCTGTTTTTTTTATAACACGCCCCTGACTATCTCGTAATTCTTTATTTTCTTGCTCACTCTGATTTCGCACTCTTTTATTTTTCTGAGCCGTTTGGTTTTTTCCCATATTTTTAAATTATTTTTTTATATTTGTAGTATACCAAAAAAGAAGCAAATATGCTTCTTTTTTTAAGAGGAATATTACGACAATGCCTGACTTTCAGTTTCCTTCCATACTCCATTACTTTTTTCAAAAACTTTAAAAACATTAGCACTATCTGTAATTTTATACTTAACATCTGGATAATCGTCATGCATAATTTCATAGGTTTTATTTTTCTTCGTATACTTAATAGTTTTTTTATCTCCAATTTTAATAATTACTTCTTGTTGAGAGCTCATATTATTATTCTCAATCTTACTCTGAACAAAGTCTTTCAAGTCATCTCTATCTAATTCTGTAAAAGAAAGATAACGATTTATCAGCATATTACTACCAAATAATCCAGTAAAAACACCACTTAATAGAGAAGGCCCCCATTCACTCTCTTCCACAGAAATAACATTTTTTATTCGCCCCTCATTTGCAATAGACACAGGATCTGATTCATTTTCCAAGAATCCAGATGCCCCAACTCCAACTACTCCTGCTCCGACAACTGGCAAAATCCAGTCTATCCATGTTTTTTCGCTTTCTGCTCCTGCCTCTCTTCTCTCTCCAAGGGTTTTAACACCCTTTACACCAAAATATCCAGCAATAAGCGTTCCAATCCCTAATACTGTTCCCGCAAGAATATTTTCAGAAGTTGAATTCCCACGAGTAAAATTCGTATACGCATTCTTTACCCCTTGTAAAGCTCCTTTCAAAGAAAATGATGCACCATTACCCATTCCAAGAGACTTCGCACCCAATTGCAATGTATCTAATACTGCACCAGAAACTGCTCCAGCACCTGTTCTTCCATTCATTCTTTTAAAATTTCCATCAGTTTGCGCTCCTTCCGCAACCATATTTGCAAGAAGCCCCCCAACAACAGAAGCTCCCATACCAGCCCCTAAAGCGTTGAGTGCAAGTGCAGCTCCTGTTCCCACTGCAACCCTTTCCTTAGCATTTCGCTCCATTGCAACATCATTATATGAATCCACCATTCCTTCAAACACCTCATACAATTTCCCCCCAAGGGTATTAGAATCCGAGTTACTTATCTTAAAGATATCTATCATAACCTTCGCACCTTCTTTATTCCTATTTTCCAATAGAATACTCTCTACGGTAGCAGCAGTATCTCTTTTCGGATTTCTCTGTAATGCTTTCTCAACCATAACTGCAAAACTCAACACTAAACTTCCTGCTTTTTTAGTGATAGTTCCATAAGAAGCATCATCTTGATCAAGAGTACTAATATTAAGCATTGCAAGTTCCATTGCTCTTTCTTTAGAAATACTGCGAATGTTTGTATTAATTTCACCAACAA
>CAMZKZ010000037.1 GCA_947311645.1 uncultured Candidatus Altimarinota bacterium
ATGATAGGTTAGGATAAAAAATATGGTACTATAAGTACTATTAAAAAATAGCAGAAAATTAATTTTCTGCTATTTTTTTTTAGAAATATTTATATTTCTTGTTTATTTCGATAGTTATTTTCTGTAAATCTTTTAGTAGCTCTTGAAACTCTTTTTCAATAATAGGGTTTTTAAATGAAGTTAGAAAATCTGATAATGTTTCTTCAAAACCTTTTGTTTTTGTATTTATTGTGCTCGTGTTTCCTAAGCTAAGGAATAAATTATGGAGAGGGTTTTCGTTTTTATTATTTACTAAATCTTCAAAATTTACAATTAGTGTTTTTCGTATTTCATTAATTGCTCCCTGTATAATAAATGGATCTGGTTTTGAATTAGGATTATCTTTGAGTATTCTTTTTAAGCGATTTACTAATATTTTACTATCATGTAGTCCTTGTACAAATGTAGGGAGATGGGGAGAGTTATCATTATTGTAATAAAATTCTCGTCCAGAGCTATCTGTTACTTTTCTTCTTCCATCTGGCATTATTTCAGATGAAACGAGTAGTGGTTTTTTTTCTGTTCTTTTGTATATGGCACGTTCGATTTTTCCTCCATCAGCACGAACTAATCCTCCTTGCCATAAATGATGATCATATTCATATAACACATTGTCAATCTCTATTAAGAGGGTGTGGTGTCCTAATATTCCATCTTTTTCTTTTTCTTTTTCTCTTTCTCTTGCAATAACATTTGTTATAATGATATTTGCTTTTATATTATTTGTCTCAAAAAAATCAGTAAGAATGTCTTTATAATAATAGGCAGATTGAGCACATGATCCTCCATGTTTTTCAAGAGAGTATTGTGTTATGTCGGTGTTTAAGTGGTCTTGCATTGCATTTATAGATGTTGCTATATTTGCAAAGGGGATCATATTTTTAGTTAGAAAATCATTAATTTTAGTTACTTTTTTTCATGGCTAATAGTATCGAGATTGTTTTCACAGGAATTTATTGTATTTTTCATTGTTTTTGTTGATAATAAGTTTATGTGTATTGTTTATATAGTATATATTATAACATATTTTATAACATATTTTTTTAAAAACAAAATGAATTCTTCAAAAAACATTGTTTTATTGCATGGAAAGGGTGGTTTGGTGAAAGGAGGTTGGTTCGATGAAATTGTGGTATTTGCATGTAAAAAAAAGATACCGTTGTTATCAGAGTCTTTTCCAGTTGGTGAAACAATTATGTATGCTGCATGGAAAGAAAAATTTGAAGAATGTATTCTTCCGTTTTTACATGAAAAATCAATAGTTGTAGCACATAGTTTGGGGTGTGGATTTTGGCAAAAATATTTTACAGAAAATACAGCAAAGTTTGAGGTAGATACTGTTATTTTCGCTTCACCTACAGTAAAATGGAGTGGAACTGAGTCAATTAAGGATTTTTTTACAGAGGAGAGGGATTATCAAAATATACAAAAATCTGCAAAAAATTTTGCAGTAATTGGAGGGGGGAAGGATGAATATATAGGGGCCGAGCAATTTTTATTTTTATCAGAAGAGTTAAATGCAACCTATTTTTATTATCCTGAAATGACTCACATGAGTCAGCGAAAATATTCTCATCATCCAGAAGTTTTAGAGCTTTTAGATTCGATTTTTTCAGAAAATTAAAAAGTTTTAAGTTCGTATTGAAGTTTTATAAGAAGGGCTTTTAGCTCTTCTTTTGTTATAGGTGAAACAAAAGAATCTAAAAAGATTTGTAATGTTTTTTCGAAGTTTTGATGATGTGGAAGTAGGGTTTCTGTATTTGTTTTTAAAGAAAGGAGTGCGTATGGATTATTTTCTGTATCTTGAATTATGTCGTCTGGTTTTATGCTTAGTGTCATTCGTATTCCATTGACACTTCCTTGAAAAATAAAAGGATTTTTAATTTTTATTCGTTCATATCTATTTTCGTAAACAATATTAGATTCAGGATTTTCTACAAATGTTTCAGTGTGATTTTTTGTCAGATGATAATGAAATTCTCGTTTACCGTCATTTACAATATATATTTGTGTGTTTGTATCAAATGATGATTTTAATTGAGGGTTTTCTTCATTTTTATAATTCGCTCTTTTAATATTTCCTCCATCTATAGGGAGTATGTTTTCTGGGTATAAATGGTGATCAAAATCATAATATATAGAATTGATACGAATTAAATTGGAGTGATGTCCAAGGAGTCCTTTTTTTGCAGGTTCTCGCTCTATTACATTTTTTACAAACACTGCATCATTTTTGGATAATTTTTCTTCAAGAAGTTCTTTATAAAAATATGCTGTTAGTGCACATGACCCTCCATATTGTAGAAGAGGGTATTGGTGAGGAGAAAATGGTTTTCCTTTTTTGTATAAAATAGTGAGGAGTGATGTGGCAATATTTGAGTATGGAATTTTATTTTTGGAAAGAAATTTGGATACATCGTCTGCGGTGTGTAAAGTATTTTTCATTATTTAAAAATATAAAATTAAAAATTATAAAAAGTTTATCATTTTTTGTTGGTATTCTAAATATTATTTTTTCATGCAAAAATAATATAGATTTGCTATATTGTGAATATGTAAAAGCAAAAAATCTAATAAAAAAATATGGATATTGTAAGTAGCGTTTTGGGAAGTAGTATTATTGTTGGGGGAATTTTTCCAATGATATTTTTTGGATTGATGGATTTTTTATTCAGATATTTTTCTGTAAAAATTCCATTTCAAAATGTGTTTTTATTCACTGCAATTGGGGGAATGCTTGCAATGAGTGTGTTAAGTTATTTTTTATTCGGAATACATCTTGATAATTATGGAGAAATTTTTTCTAAAAATAATTATGAAACTATTTCTATTGGAGTGATTTTGGGGGTAATATGGACACTTGCAATTTTTTCTATGGGATTTGCGTATGAAAAATTACATGCAAATGCATCTCAAATTATTCCTATTGCATCGGCAAGTGGTCTTTTGACATCTGTATTAAGTATTGTAGTATTGGGGGAAACAGGAGATATTTTGTATTTATTTCTTTCTGCTTTTATAATTTTTATAGGAGTTTTGGTTTTGCAAAAAGCAGAAAAAGTTTCTCTACAGCAATTCCAAAATATGAAGATTCTCCCCATTGTAGTGGGAGGAATTATTCCTCTTCTCGCTTTTGGGGTATTGAATACTATGTTTAAAGCGAATTATGAATTAAATTCTGGTGCATTAGGGATTATTATGGGGTGTACGGGAGTTATTTTATCGCTTGTTGTTCAGGTATTAAGACGGCAAAAATTGGTTTTTGAACCTAAATTATTATTTACGGGTATTGTATGGGCTATTGCAGTGGCATCTCTTGGCTATGGTTTTTATCCATTGGGAGGAAAGGCTTCAGTATTATTGCCAATAGCAGGTGCAAGTCCGCTTGTTTCGGTTCTATTGGTAGCAATGTTTCTTGATGAAAAAGTAGACTGGAAATATGTTATGGTGGGTTCTGTATTAATTTTTTTTGGTGTTCTTTCTTTACATGTATTATTGTGATTTTTATAATTGATGGGTTGTAGTAAAATATATTAATAAGCGTAAGATATGAAAGAAAATATAATTGTAGATTGTGGGTGGGGAAAGTTATTATTTGGAGAAACATTTTCTGACACAAAAAAGACAATTTCAGAGTTGAAAAAAGAGCGAAAAGCAGAGCGAAATATTTTATTTTACCCGCTTGATCCTCAATTGATGATGACGAGTCATGCTCAAGATTTTTTTCTGAATCCTGCGTATATTTACAAGTTAGATTTGCAAAATTTCTCTGAAAGAAGAGTTTCGAGGGTAACCTTCGCAATACGAAAGGCAGAAACACAGGACGATGTTGATGCATTAAATAAGGTGTATGTGAAAATGAATATGTTGCCATTGCATAAAAATTGGTTTGTAGATAAAGATAAATCTATAGAGTTGTATGTGGTGGAAGATCTTGCAACACAAGAGATTTATGGAGGAGCAATGGTTGTAGATCATGTAACAGCATTTCAAGATGAAAAAAAATCGGTAAGTATTTGGTCTGTTGTTATTAGTTCTTCTGCTCCGTATTCAGGAATGGGAAAATCGTTGATGAAGTATTGTATAGGAGATGCAAAAAAGAAAAAAAGAAAGAGAATGTTTCTTTCTGTTGTTGCGGATAATATTCCAGCTCAGCGTTTATATGAACAGTTGGGGTTTATAAAAACACCAATTTTAATGGTGAAAAATAAAACATCAATCAATGAAGACTTATTTGTGTCTCGAGAAATTGTGCAGAAATTTTCAAGTAAAACACAGGGGATTATTCGGGAGGCTTTAAAGCAGGGAATTCAGGTTCGTCAAATTAATGATGATATTTTTGAGCTTTCTTTAGGAGGGCAAATAATAAATTGTGATAGTTCTTTGTCGGAAAAAACATCTGCAATCATGCAGGAGATTTGTAGAAACCAACGATATTTTTTAAAAATGTTAAAGAGGTTGAATCTTAACTATCCAGATTCAGAATTTCATATTCATAAAACAAAAATTAATACTTTTTTAAATCGGTATAAAAAAATAATTTTGAAAACATTGTATAAAAAAAATACATCATATGATATTACGGAGGAAAAAATGCTCTATAGGCAATTTTCTCGAATGCGACAATGTTCTGAAGAGGTATTATTACAAGAATCAAAAGAAGGGGTAATTTATAAAATTTTGGTATTAAAATATAAAGTGGTATCTGTTGTAGAAACTATTCCGCCTATTATTATAGGAAATGGGAAATTGACGGTTGCACAGTTAATTAAAAAACTTTCACGGCGAAAGCAATCTGCTTCTGCTGGTGTAAATAAAATTCCAATGGATTCAAAAACAAAAGCATTTGTTGCAAAGCAGGGGTATAGTTTTGAAAGTGTTTTGAAGAAAGGGGAAGAGTTGCAGGTGCGAAAAAAAGCAAGTTATTATACCGGTGGAACAATGAAAGATGTTACCGGGGAATTTCCTGAAAGTTTAAAAAAAATAGGACAAAAAATCGCAAAGTATTTAAATATTCCGTTGATTAGTGTAGAAATTATTGTACCAGATATTACGAAACCAGAAGAGTATTATGTGTTGGAGGCATCTGCTCGCCCAAACCTTCAATACTATACAAATCAATCTATTTATCGTAAGTTTATAGACTCATTGTTTTAAAAATACTGTGTTTTTTTGTTATTTACGAAAATAATTATTTTGCTCTGTATCTATAATATATTATGATATATTATAGATATAATTATGCCTTATATAAAATTTATGCCAAATATTGCAAATGTGAAAAAAGTGTTACTTCTTGGTTCTGGAGCTTTGAAAATTGGAGAAGCTGGAGAATTTGATTATTCTGGGTCGCAAGCCATTGAAGCATTGAGAGAGGAGGGAATTGAAGTTGTTTTGGTAAATCCAAATATTGCAACGAATCAAACATCAAAGCAAAGTGGGGTAAAAGTATATTTTCAGCCAGTTCTTCCGGAATTTGTAGAAAGAATTATAGAGCAAGAAAAGCCTGATGCTATTATGCTTGCATGGGGAGGTCAAACTGCATTGAACTGTGGTTCTGAGTTGTATCATGCAGGGGTATTGAAAAAATATAATGTAAAAGTTTTGGGGACTTCTGTTGATACAATAGATAAAACAGAAGATAGAAAAGTATTTAATGAGGAGTTGTCAAAGATTGGGGTATATTTCCCACAGTCGAGAGCATGTGAAAATGCTGAAGAAGCACGAGAGGCATTAAAAGAGATTAAACTTCCATGTTTAGTGAGAGCTGCTTTTACTCTTGGAGGAGGAGGTTCTGGTTTTGCGTATACAGAGGAAGAGTTTGAAGTATTGATTAAAAATGCATTTGCATATTCACCGCAAATATTGGTAGAAGAAAGTTTAAAAGGGTGGAAAGAGGTTGAGTATGAAGTTGTGCGAGATAGAAAAGATAACTGTATTACGGTATGTAATATGGAAAATTTTGATCCACTTGGAATTCATACTGGGGAGTCTATTGTTATAGCTCCTTCTCAAACACTTTCAAATGAGGAGTATCAAATGTTACGAAGTGTTGCTACAAAAACTATTCGACATTTAGGTGTTGTTGGAGAATGTAATATTCAGTATGCACTTGATCCTCATTCTCAAAGGTATAGAGTTATAGAGGTGAATGCTCGGCTTTCTCGTTCGTCTGCTTTAGCAAGTAAAGCTACAGGGTATCCATTGGCATATGTTGCGGCAAAACTTGCGTTGGGGTATACACTTGATGAGCTTACAAATACGATTACAGGGTGTACATCTACTCTTTTTGAACCATCTTTGGATTATGTAGCATTAAAAATTCCACGATGGGATTTAAATAAATTTAGAAAAGTTTCTCAGGTAATTTCATCAGAGATGAAAAGTGTTGGAGAAATTATGGCATTAGGGCGTACATTTGAAGAAGTTTTACAAAAGGGGTTGCGAATGCTTCAAACAGGAGCACAAGGTGTTTCGCATCATCCATATATGTTTGATGATGTTCGGGTATCGCTTGCACATCCAACACCATTGCGAGTATTTGCAATTTATCAGGCTTTTCAAGAAAATTTATCGGTAGATGAAATTGCGGATATTACTAAAATTGATAAATGGTTTTTAGAAAAAATTGAACGAATTTATAAAACTGAGAAAAAGTTGAAAAATATATCGCTTGAAGATAAAGATGTATCTGGTCAAGATTTATCTTCTACGCTTTTAGAAGCAAAAAAAGAAGGGTTTTCAGATAATGTTATTGCAAAACTTTGGGATACAACAGAACAGGATATTCGTGTAATGCGTAAAGGAATGGGGATTATTCCAGTATCAAAAAAAATTGATACACTGGCAGGAGAATTTCCAGCACGAACAAATTATTTATACATGACATATCATGGTGTAGAAAACGAAGGGTAGTTTTCCTTCGTTGTGTGTAACTGGGTATGTTTTCGTACAAAAAAAGATGCTATCTATAGCATCTTTTTTTGTATATAGGATTAACGAAAGTTCGAAAGTTTGAAAGTTCGAAAGTTCTAAAATAAATTAGACCACTTTGATAAAATAAATTTGCAAAGAATTTAACAATCAAAGTGGTATGGAAAGAATACCATATAAAGAAAGAAAAGTGCTGTCAAAATTAATAAAAACTCTTGGTTTAAAATGGAGATCGTTGGGTCGTGCAATGGGTAGGAGTCATACAGTAATAATGTATGAAGTAAAGAATCATAGCTCACCTTATCTTGATTATAATGCAGAAGTAGCACAAGGGATTTATGAACGGAAACAAACGAAGAAAAGGAAAACAAAAAAATTATTACAAAATAAATCGTTGCTGAATTATATAATAAAAC
>CAMZKZ010000038.1 GCA_947311645.1 uncultured Candidatus Altimarinota bacterium
CTAAAGGATCTGTTCCAGCAAGTGTTTCTTGCTCATTATTTACTCCATCTCCATCGGTATCATTTGTTGGATTAGTATTTTCTGCATCAAGCTGATCGACAACTCCATCTTCATCTGTATCTATAATATTTGATTCCAATCGATCTGGAATACCATCTTCATCTGTATCTGTAACCCCCTCTACTTCATCTAAAATATCATCATTATCTGAATCTCTATCTAATGCATCAATTACATTATCTCCATCTGTATCTGTAGGAAATTCTGAAGAAGCATCTGACTCATCTGCATTTGAAATTCCATCTCCATCACTATCAAGCAAACCATCATTTGCAATACTATCTGCCGTATCTGTATCATTTACCAGAGGATCAGATCCAATAATTAATGCTTCATCTGCATCAGAAACTCCATCGTTATCATCATCTGTATCAATTGAATCTGGAATCCCATCTCCATCTGTATCCAACTCAGGATCAAGTGTTGGTTCTGGTGTTCGTGTTACTTCTGAAGTTGAAGTAGCAGTGGGTATTGCAGTTGGTGTTGGAACAGGTGTTACAACAGGAAGAGTATTATCAATAGCATCTTCTTTTTGTGTAACAACTGTATCTACAACTACTCCATTTTCATCAATATTCGTAAGTGTAATTGTTACCCCTTCTCCATCTACAGCAGGTGTATCAAACACACACGACCATGTATCATCTTCTAACACTGTCGTTTCACATACTGCCCCAGAAGGAGTTATAATTGAGATTTTATCCCCAACTCTCCCATGTCCATTAATTACTGCTCCATTTGTAGGTAATACTACATCTGTATAATATGAAGTTGGATAATCCTTAAAAAAAGTAGAGAAAAATTTAATATCTTCATCTTCTTCCACCGTATTAAAATAACACGACCACATATTTTCTGTTCCTGGTGTAACATAAAATTCGTATCGAGAATCTTCAGTTGCCGCAGCATCTGGAATCCAATCCCAGTTTATTTGATTTTTTGCCATTGCATATCCAAAGACATCAATAATTTCTGCTACAATATCATCATTTGTAAACTCTCCATTATTTTTTTTGGTCATCAGATCAACAAGACCATCCATATCAACTTTTCCATAAAAAATTCCTTCTTGCAAAGAAATTGGTGAAATCGCCATACAGTCTTTTACTGCCTGAGACATTTCTGGTCCATCATATGGAGTAATTAACGACCGGTCTAAACTTGACCCATTCGCAAAGTAATCTGCTGTTAAACCAGAAGTATCTGATTTTTGCAAAGAAGATCCTTGAAAAAACTCTGCTAAATAATCTTTTTCCGAGGAAATAGCATCTTCAGAGAAAAAATTGGTAACTCCTATAATTCCCCCACCGACAACCGCGATAGAAAATACCCCAATTGAGGCTTTTTTTAATTGTGAAACTTTTTGTGTTTGTTTGATATTCATATGTATTTTGGTTAGATAAATTTTACATATCAAATAATTGTACAGGAATATAAATATAAATACAAGGACTTTTTTCAACTTTTTTGTTCACAACAAATACGATACAGTATCTCTATATTTATGAGACTTTTTACATTCTTACCTTATGAAGCTTTTCTTTTCTTTTATACACTCTTTTCCGCGTATACTCTTTTTATTTCTCTTTTCTTTACTCTTTCTACACAATATTTCTTTTGCCGAAGAAAATACTCCTATTATTCTTTCCAATACAACCCAAGGGAGTTCTCATATTTTTATGGCAAACAACGATGAAAATAAAAACTTTACCCTCTCTCATTCATATACATCTATTGCTGTAAAAACAAGTGCTAGCACTCCCATCATTCTTGTTTCAAATAATGATGGGGAAAATTGGTATATGCTTAATTTTAATAGAGACAGTAAAACAGAACGAAATGAAACAGATGATAGTCAATTTTTATATTCTGATCTCCTTTTTTTTAATACTCCATCGCAACAGTTTCTTTTTAAAACAAAGCTTCTTTCTTCCTCAGAACACATACCTCTTGAATTTATTTTTATAAACGACAACCCTCTCGAACACTTAAATGCAAGTACACAATCTGAAACAACAGAAGTATTAGGATACACAAGAGACACTTCTTTTTTTCGTAAGAATGGTATTATTACAAGAGAAGAATGGGGAGCAAATGAAACCTATCGATACGCTAAATCACAAACACCTACTCCACCACCAGCAACAAATACGACTACCGCTCCATTAAGTAAAAGAGCACAAGAATGCAATACAACATATACAAATAATCCACAAGATTTTATAAAAGCAGAAGAAGTATATTCAGATCAAAATGGAAAATTACGATGGCAATACCAATATTCACCAGAAATAAAAAAAATTATCATACATCACACAGGAACAAATAATGCAAAATATTCAGGACAATCTGATGAAGAAGTACTGCGTGCAACATATAAATACCATGCGAATATTAAAGGCTGGGGAGATATTGGATATAATTTTTTAATTTCAAAAAATGGTGCAATTTATGAAGGACGAGCTGGTGGAGATTTTATAATTGGAGGACACGCATACTGTGCAAATACCCAAACTCTTGGAATTGCACTTATGGGAAACTATGAAGATGAAACAATGAATACTGCACAAATGGCAGCATTACAGCGATTAATAACAGGACTATCCGAGAAATATCACATTAACCCATATGATAATAGCTACTTTTTAGGAAAAACCACTCCAAACCTTATAGGACATAAAGACTATGGAAACACCTTATGCCCTGGTAAAAATGTATATAAATATTTACAAACACTTCGCGAGACATTTGCACATAAATCGTTTGGAGATACTCCTGCATACTACAATCCATATAGTATTCCAGAATATATTACTCCAACCCTTCCTCTACAACTCTCTACCACTCCACTGCCAACACCTATACAGTATTCACCAGCAAGCTTGATTCAAAGACCAACAATTGGAGATGTTACCATTCAAAATGCAACAGAAAATACTCCATCAACTTCGCCACTTCCCACTCCTCTTCCACAAGCAACACAAAAACCTCACCTCTCTATTCCAGAACGAGATATTCGAATTAAACTTTCTTTTTCTTCTGATTTAATCCAAATTAAAGGAACAAATATGAATGTTTCTATCAATAATACAGCTCCCATAACACAAAAAAGACAAATTGTAATAACTGCACGAAAAAATAGTAACAATAAACTGCAACTCTATAGAAACAATACTCCTATAGAAAGTATAAAAATTGAAAATAAAAATAATACAGAACCATTAAAAATTGCATCTTGGTCAAGACCTCTCCCATGGGCACCACATCTTCATGATAATTTATTTTTAGGAGCACTCGAAATACGAATACTAGATAATACAGTTGTTATAATAAACGAACTTCCTCTCGAAGATTATATAAAAGGAATTGCCGAAGTTTCCAACACTGCACCATTTGAAAAACAGAAAGTACTTGCTGTTATTGCACGAACATATGCACAATTTTATATGCAAGAGAATCAACAAAAATTTCCAAACATGCCATACGATGGAGATGATAACCCAGACCATTTTCAAAAATATAGAGGATACGGATATCAAATACGATCTCCTCGCTTTTCTCAAGCAGTAGATGCAACACAATCAGAAGTAGTAAGCTACAATGGAAAAATTATCAAAACTCCATTTTTTTCAGAAAGTGCAGGACGAACACTTAGTGCACAAGAAAAATGGGGATGGACACACACACCTTATTTACAAAGTGTAAATGATGTATTTTGTAAAAATGGACAAGGAGAATTAAAAGGACACGGAGTAGGATTATCTGGATGCGGAGCAGAAACAATGGCATTACGAGGATTTTCATATAAAGATATTATTAAATATTACTATAAAAATGTAGAAATTTATTAAAAATCTAGAAATTTATTTTAAATATTGATACCATACAATATGAATACAAATAATTTTAACAATATATTATGAGTGTAATGGATATGTTTAGCCCTGATTCATGCAATATCAGCGGTATGAAAGGCTCTGAAAAATGGACATGGGACGAGTACTTTAAAAAGAAAGAAGAAATAGAAAAAAATGGAGGAAAAATATATCTTCTTGATATGATCAATCACCCTGTAGAAGGATCAACACCTATTTCAAATGAAATTTTTGAAAACCAGCCAGATGGAACATATTTTGTTTTATACTGTCATTCTGGAGGATCTTCTGGATATGTACAAAAACAACTTGCTCCACAACTTCCACAGCATCATATTATTAATATGACAGGAGGTATTGGAATGTACCCACGATCATAAAGAATAAGGTTAAAAAAAAGAAGCAGTACTGCTTCTTTTTTATTTTTACTTATTGTTGCTTCTTTCGTACAAATACCATTATTGCATCATCTGATTCTGGAATAGTAAACCATGACCATTTTTCTTTTTCTCTTTCTATATGATTATGAAAACTTTTCATTTTATCTGGAAATTTTTTCGTATCATCAACCATAATAATTCCATCTTCAGAAAGAAGGGTTTCTGCAAACATAAAAAATTTATGTGTCCAACTTTTTTGTGCATCTATAAAAATAAAATCAAAAGGTGCATCTTGTACTGTAATTGTCTGTAAAATATCCCCAAAACGAAACTCTATATTCTGTAAATTACAGATTTCTGCATTTGCTTTTGCACTGTCAAGTGATGGTTCAGATACATCTCCTGTGAGTAATGAACCTCCCCATTTTTCAATTGTATTGGCAATAATACATGAAGAAAACCCATTGGCACACCCCATTTCTAAAACTTTTTTTGGTTTTTTCAGTGGTAACAAAAAATGCAACACACTCACACCAATCCATGAAATATTTGGGATAGTATGCTCTTCCCCAAATTGCTTTAATAATGAAAAAATTTCTGTTCGAGATTTTTTTTTCATTTCTTCTTCTGTTATATTGAGTGCTTCCCAAAATTTTTTTGGCAAAATTATTTTTTTAGACATGATACTAATTTATGAATTTTATTGAGAGAACTTAAGGCTCCATTTGCTCGTGACGGAGAAAGAGACGCAATAATTCCCAATTCTTGCAAATCGTTTACCGAAAATTCCAAAATTTCTTGTGCAGTAGCATCAGAAAATCCAAGAATAAAAAAAGCAAGAAATCCTTTAGAAATTGCACCATCTGCATCGGCACAAATCATTATTTTTTCTTCATTCTTTTTAATTGTAATCCATGCATTTGATGCACATCCTAACACTTTATTTTCTTCATTTTTCTCTTCTGCAGATAATTGATAGAGTTCTGGAATTTCTTTTGAAAGTTCTATAAAATATTCAAATTTTTCAGTTTGTGTTTCACACGCTCGTAAATCCTCTGCTAAATCATATAAGTTTTGCAACATTTGCTCACACTATTAAAATATATATACCTAAAGTATAGCATGCTGTACTCTATATACGGAATATAGTATTTTTTTCTTACTCGTATAAAAACTATGAACTTCATGAATATTACAAAAAAACAAAAAGAAATTCTCTCCAAAATAGTTGGAGGAGTTATTATTTTAGGGCTTTCTGCATATGGATATAATACACAAGAATCTACTCCGTTTGTTGAAATTCAAAATGAAAATAACGAAGAAGATACCAATTTATATTCGGTATTATACACTTTTGATGGAGATACATACTTCGTACAAATAGAAGGAAAAAAAGAAAAAATAAGGGTACTCGGAATTGATACACCTGAAAAAGAAGGAGGATTTAGACCTGAAGGATGCTTTGGAGACCATGCAAGCGAATATGCAAGAGAGGCATTACAAAACAAAAAAGTGTCTCTTTTACAACCAAAAGGATACGAAGATAAAGATAAATATGGACGACTTCTGCGATATGTTTTTCTTGATGGAGAAGATTTTGGAGCACATTTAATTTCGGAAGGATACGCTTTTTCTTACAAAAAATTTAAACACCCTCGTAGAAATTATTACAATACACTCGAGAAAGAAGCACAAAAAAACAAAAAAGGAATGTGGAATCCTGAAAATTGTGATTATTGGGGAGGAATACACGACTAATACTGTATTCTTACTTTCGTACCCATTCTATAGATACAAAAAAAAAGCCTATTTCATTTCTGAAATAGGCTTTACTTAAAAATAAAAATGGCGGAACAGAAGAGACTCGAACTCTCGACCCCCTGCGTGACAGGCAGGTGCTCTAACCAACTGAGCTACTGCTCCATTTTATTAGATTTTTAAGCTGATAAACTATAACAAATCTATCAGCCTAAAATCAATATTATTTTTTACAATTTAGGAGAAGCAACTTGTGAATTATTTTATATATTTTATAACTGCATTTTTTACATTTTCTGCAACCGATTTATCCAATGGAGAAGGAATAATATTCTCTTCACTTGGATGCTCAATACTCTCTGCAATAGCATCGGCTACTACCATAAATATTTCAGGAGTAATAGTTCGTGCCTGAATAGCAAAAAGACCAGCAAAAAGACCAGGAAAAGCCACTACATTATTTACTTGATTTGCAAAATCACTTCGACCTGTCGCTACAATTCTTGCCCCACCAGCTTTTGCTTCATCAGGGAAAATCTCAGGTGTTGGGTTCGCCATTGCAAACACAATTGCATCCGTATTCATTTTTTGAATATCTGCTCTTTCAATAATCCCCGCTTTTGAAACACCAATAAAAATATCTGCATTCGTCATTGCACTGTGAATATCCCCTGTTTCATCAAGAGTTGATTGTGATAAAACCTCTTGTTTCGCATCATTCAAATTATCCCTATGTGAACCAATAACACCTTTAGAATCGGTCATTACAATATTTTTTCCACCTGCTCTCATAATTAATTTTGCAATTGCAATTCCCGCAGCACCAGCACCAGAAATCACAATCCTCACATCTTCTATTTTTTTACCCACAACTTTTAATGCATTTTTCATTGCTGCAACTACCACAATAGCTGTCCCATGTTGATCATCATGAAAAATAGGAATATTGAGTCGCTCTTTTAATTTCGCTTCAATTTCAAAACATCGTGGTGCCGAAATATCTTCAAGATTAATTCCTCCAAAACTTGGAGCTATTCGTACAACAGTTTCTACAATTTCATCTACATCTTGCGTATCTAAACAAATTGGGAATGCATCTACATTTCCAAATTCTTTAAATAATAAACATTTTCCTTCCATTACTGGCATTGCAGCCTCTGGACCAATATTTCCAAGCCCTAAAACAGCGGAACCATCAGAAATAACTGCAACTGTTCGCCCTCTCCATGTTAAATCGAAACTTCGTTCTTTATCTTCTGCAATAACCTTACATGGCTCTGCAACTCCAGGTGTATAAATAGTTGATAAATCATCAAGTGTTTCTATTGGTGTAACAGATTTTATTTCCATTTTTCCTTGAAATTTTGCATGTAATGCTACCGATAATTCTGCATAATTTTTCGACATTTTTAAATTATATAAAATAACATATATTTCTCTTACAATACTTCCCCTTCTATACCTCCCTTTCTATACTTCTCTCACCCTAACAGTTCCCTCTATTGCTCCTAAATCTTTTAGTATTTCTGATATAGACAGAGATGTTTTTTCTAAATCAATATCAAGAACGCAATACCCAATAGATCCATTTGTTTGCAGAAATTGACCTGTAATATTTACATTATTATCCGCAAATATTTTATTAATTTTTCTCATAACCCCAGGAACATTTTCATGAATATGGTTAATTCGTACGCTATTTGTCTTTTTTGGAATACTTACTTCAGGCATATTTACAGCTCCATCTGTTGAACCTGTTCGTTCCATTGTAATAAGTTTTTTTGAAACACTGATTCCTATATCTGTTTGTGCTTCTGTTGTACTTCCTCCAATATGCGGAGTTAATAAGACATTATCATGCTGTATCATTTTTGAAACAAATGGCTCTGCATTAGAAGCTGGTTCTTGAGGAAATACATCTAAGGCAGCACCACAAATTTTTCCAGAGGTTAATGCTTCATCTAATGCATCAATATCTACAATAGCCCCTCTCGCATAATTTATTAAAAATGCTCCATCTTTCATGTGCGCAATCGTTTCTGCATTTATTAAATTTCTTGTTTGTGGAATATCTGGTACATGTAAAGAAACCACATCTGAAACAGAAAGAAGCTCTTCCAATGTTTTACATGAAATAGCATTTCCTATTCGTAGTTTATCAACAGGATCATAATAATAAATATTCATTCCAAGATTACTTGCAAGAATTCCTGCCTGAATACCAATATTTCCATACCCAACAAGTCCAAGATTTTTTCCACGAACTTCATATGAATTTTTTGCAGACTTACACCATTCTCCTTGGTGCATCTTTAGATTTTTTTCACCCAAACCTCGTAAAAGAGAAATAGTTGCTCCTACAACAAACTCTGCAACACTTCTCGTATTTGAAAATGGAGCATTAAAAACAGTTACTCCTCGCTCTTTTGCTGATAATAAATCAACTTGATTTGTTCCAATACAAAAACAGCCAACTACAACAAGATCTGTAGCACTTTCCAATACTTTTTTTGTAACTTTTGTTTTTGACCGAATTCCTAAAATAGAAACTTTTTTTTCTTTTAGCTTTATAATCAATTCATCTTCTGATAATGCATGCGAAATATATTCAATATTTTCTTTTCCATACTCTTTTGAAAAAAGACGCACAGCTTCTTCACTTACCCCTTCTAGCAATAACACTTGAACATTCGTATTTGGGCTATTTTGACTCATAGAAGTTTTGTAAAAAAATAAATTTGCAATTAATACACTAGTAAATAAATAGTAAAAATTAATTACAAAAAGTTTACTACAATTTTAAATATTTCTCAAATTGTAATATAAAAAAAACCTGTAAATACAATATTTACAGGTTTTTTTATGAATAGTTACTGTGTGTTTTTACGCAGCTTTTTCTTCTTTTTCAACTTTTTCAGCTTTTTCAGCTTTTTCAGCTTTTTCAGCTTGTCGTGCTTCTTTTGCTACTTGTCGTTCTTTTGCAGCAGCTTCAACTTCTTCTGGAGTTTTAAATGTAATTCGTAAAGAATGATCTTTTTGATTTACATCAAGAATAGTTACCGTAACTTCTTCTCCTTCTACAAGTTTTTCTTTTTCTCCTTCTTCCATTTGAGTTCTATGAACCAATCCTGTTACATTATCAGCTAAGTTAACAAAAACTCCAAAATCTACAACCTTACTTACAACCCCTGTTGCAGTAGATCCTTTTTTAAAGTCTTTCACTGCATCAATCCAAGGATCTTGCGTAAGTCTTTTCACAGAAAGAGAAATCTTTTCTCCATCAATACCAATAAGCATTGCTTCAACTTCTTGTCCAACTTTAAGAATTTCTCCAGGTGTTTTAATATGTCCCCAAGAAATTTCTGAAATATGCACCAATCCTTCAAGTGATCCGAATGTCATAAATGCTCCAAATTTCACAAGACCATGAATTGTTCCTTTTACCGTAGAACCAAGTTTTAAATCTTTTAATTCTTGAGCTCGTGCTTTATGCATTGCTTCTCGTTCAGAAACCACAAGTTTTCGAGATTCTTCATTAATCGTAATTACACATACTGTAAATTTTTGACCAATAAATGATTGAAGATGATCTAAAATCGCAGTAGCATTTGCTCCATCTACCCGTGGATAATGTGCTGGTGCCAACTGAGAAACTGGAAGAAAGGCTTTCACACCCATCGCATCTACCATCAACCCCCCTTTGTTTGCTTCTTTTGCAACAACTTCAATTGTTTCTTTTGTTTCCTTCATTTCAAGGAAAATATCCCATGCTCGCATTTGAGCAGCTTTTCGAAATGATAACACAACCATTCCTTCTTCATTTTCATCTTCCAAGATAAACACTGAAACTTCTGAACCAACTTCCAAACTTTTAACAGTATTAAAAGCATCAATTAATTCTTTCCCAGAAACAACTCCTGTCGTTGTTCCTCCAAGATCAACAAGAACTTTTCCTCGTGAAATTGCAACAACTCGACCTGGAACAACATTTCCTGGAACCAGTTCAATTGCTTTTGGACCATTTGCAAAAATGTCTTCAAGCATCGCGTCTTTTGTATGTAAGACTGTAGTAGTAATATTAGCCATAAGCGTATAAATGTGGTTCTAAAAATATAATAAATCTTTACACAGAGCACTGTTTCATGACCACAGAGAAACATGATGATATAAAAATCAGAACAAACATATCACAAAATACAACAATAAACAATATCTTTTCGCATAAAAACAACATTATCTGCTATACTCCACATGACTCTATTTTTAATATTACACATGCCAAAAGCATATAACCCAAACGATATATATTTTCGAAAAGCAAAAGAGAGAGGACTTCGTGCACGAAGTGCCTTTAAGCTTGAAGAAATTATCCAACGACACCCAACCCTTATTCGTAAAAAATCAAATATCATAGACCTTGGAGCATGCCCTGGAAGTTTTTTACAAATCCTTGCAGAAAATAACCCCGGAGGAAAAATATGTGGAGTAGATTTACAAGAAATTAAAAAATTTCCACGCGACTTCCCTGCTGAACTCAAATTGATTCAAGGAGATATTTTTGAAGAAAGTACAGCAGAAAAAATTCGTGATTTTTTCGACGGAAAAAAGGCAGATTTCATTACATCTGATATGGCACCAAGTACTTCTGGAATTAAATCGGTAGATCAATACAGAAGCATAGAATTAAACCAGCGAGTGCTTGAAATTTGCGATACACAATTAAAATATAACGGAAACCTTGTCTCTAAAATTTTCAAAGGAGAAGATTTTGAAGAATTTTGGATACATGAATTTCGAGACTGCTTTGAAACAACAAAAACATTTAAACCAAAAGCGTGTCGAGACAGAAGCTTTGAAATGTTTTTAATTGGAATAGGCTGGAAAGGAGAACGAAAAAATACAAATACTTCCTCTGGAGGTATTCTTGACGAAATGACAGAAGAAGACTATTTACGAGAAATGGGACGGTTATAATATTTTTTTATTGAGATTTCTCTCCTTTTTTTGATATTATAAAACAGCTACTATATATGCATAATTTACTTATTTAAACCATGTCTACTACCAACACTATGAATGATATCTTGATTTTTGGAATGCAAGGAGCAGGAAAAGGAACGCAAGGTGAAATTCTTGCAAAAAAACTTGACCTTGTGATTTTTGAAACAGGTGGTGCTTTACGAAAAATACGAGAAGAAGACTCTGAACTCGGAAGAACCGTAAAAAACATTATGGATAAAGGAGACCTTGTAACAAACGAAATTGTAATGAATATCGTAGAAGACTTTCTAGAAAAAAATGAAGGAAAACGAATTTTGTTCGATGGAATTCCTCGAATGATGGAACAAAAAATAACTTTTGATGCTCTCCTTGCAAAACACGGACGAACACTTCAAGGAATCTTTTTAACTCTTGATGAACCAGAAGCAATCGCAAGAATGCTTGAAAGAGGGCGAAAAGATGACACAGAAGAAGTTATTCGACGACGACTTGATAATTACAACTCGGAAACACTTCCAGTTATACAAGAATATATTTCAGCAGGAATTATTACAGAAATTAACGGAAAAGGAGATATTGAAGAAATTTCAAAAAATATTCTCTCTGCGCTTCAATAATAAAAAAAATACTATGTCAAAAAAATTTACCACTGTAAAAACACCAGAAGAAATTAAAATCATGAAAAAAGGGGGAAGAATTTTATACAAAATTCTTCATGAAATTGGAGCAAATGCTCAAGAAGGAGTTACCCCTAAAGAGCTGGATAAAATGGCACATGGACTCTGTCAAAAGTATAATGTAAAACCTGCATTTTTCGGACTCTATGATTTTCCTGGAGCGTTTTGTTCAAGTGTAAATGATATGGCTGTCCATGGAATTCCAGACGATACTCCTCTAAAAAACCAGGATATTTTCACCGTAGACTTTGGAGTAGAGCTTGATGGATTTATGACAGACTCTGCATATAGCTTTATCATAGGAGGAAAAGCACCAAAGAAAACAAAAAAATTTCTTGCAACCATAGAAGAAGCCTTACATGCTGCAGTCCATATATGCAAAGACGGTGTACGCGTTGGTGATATCGGTGCTATCATCGAATATATTGTAGAAGAAAAAGGAGGCTATGGAATTGTAGAAGACCTTGGAGGTCATGGAATTGGACAAGATGTGCATGAAGAACCTCATATTTACAACTACGGTACTCCTGGAACAGGACCCGTCTTAAAAGAAGGAATGACTATTGCTATTGAACCTATCGCAAATATGGGATCTGGAGCAATTATTACAGACAATGACGGATGGGGAATTCGATCGGCAGATGGAACACTTTCTGGACAATTTGAACACACTGTTATGATTGGAAAAACAAAAGGAATGATTATAACACAATAACTTCTATTTTTATTACACAACAAGTATCAAAAATAATATCTTATACATTGGACGGTTTCAGCCTTTTCACAAAGGGCATGCTGATGCTATTTTACAAATTCTTTCAGATCTTGATACCTCTCAAGACAATACCATTTTCATAGGAATTGGAAGTGCAGAAAATAACTTTACAGAAAGCAACCCACTTACTGCAGGTGAACGATTTTCCATTATAGATGATGCATGTGCAGAAATTTTAGAAAATTTTTTACAGGAAAATGTAAATACTATTCACCACTCTACACATATCACATTTCATATTGTACCCATTCGAAACATAGACCACTACGCTCTTTGGCCTCATCATGTACAGCAATATCTTCCACTAATACATCATTTTTATTCTGGGTCGCCCCTTGTTTTACAACTCTGGAATACAAGCTTTCCACACACAAAAACAACCCGCATAACAAAAAGAATTGATATATGCGGAACAGCAATACGCAATGCTATCCACAATAATAACAATACTCTAATTCAAAAATACCTCCTTCCTTCTACCCGTAAATGGATTGATTCATACACGCTCTCCGCTCGATTACAAAACATGAAAACATATTAAGAAAACATTTCAAGGGATTAAACAGAGAATAATAGAATTTCTATTGAAAATTTGATAAAATTACTATAGAATAAACAGATATTTACAACAAAATATTTTAATAATTTCACAAGCATAATGCGAAATAACAACCTTCAAAATCGGCATATAAACAAAAAAAAACTGTCTGCTCGTATTGCAAACACTCTTGAAAAAAGTGAAAACGAAAAGGTACTAGGAAATCATGAAAAAGCACTCTTCATTGCAAGATCAATACTTATACAAGACCCAAACTGTATTGAAGCGCAAGAAGAAGTAATTGATAACCTTTTATCATTACAAGATTTTGCAGAAGCAGAAAAAGTTGCAAACTTCGTACTTTCTCAATATTCAGAAAGTTATATCGCAAACTATGCACTTGGGTTTATATATCTTACCGATAACCTAAACGACTTAGCGCTTCCATATTTGCAACATGCAAATACTCTTTCACCTAATAATCCAGAAATATTACGATGTCTTGGATGGGCTACTTTTCATGTAGAAAACAAATTAAAAGGACTTGTAACTCTTGAAAGAGCATTAAATTTGCGATCAGATGATCCTCTTATTTTATGCGACCTCGGTGTATGTCTTCTTCAGGAACACATCTTTACAAAAGCTATCAATTTATTTGAACAAGCTCTTGAAATAGACAATACAAACGAACGTGCTCAAGACTGCTTACACGCAGCACAATCATTAGCAAAAAAACTCTCTCATAAAAAAACATTGTGATAAAAAAAGGTGTAATTTTGGCAGGAGGGACGGGGTCTCGTCTTGCACCCATGACAAAAGTAACAAATAAGCATTTGTTACCGGTTTATAACAAACCAATGATTTACTACCCAATAGAAACATTAAAAAAATCTGGAATTACCGAACTGTTAGTTATTACAGGAACAGAAAGTGCAGGAGATTTTATGAAGCTTTTAGGATCTGGAGATGAATTAGGAGTTCATATAACATTTCGAGTACAAGAAGGAACTGCAGGAATTGCAGATGCATTAAAACTTGCAGAAAATTTTATTGGAGATGAAAACTTTGTTGTAATATTAGGCGATAATATTTATGAAAATAATTTTGAAGAAGAAATTCAAAGTTTTACGAAAGGTGCACATATTTTTCTAAAAGAAGTATTTTATGCAGAGAGATTTGGAGTTGCCACCCTCAACAACAAAAATGAGGTAATGAAAATTGTAGAAAAACCAAAGAATCCAGAAACAAATTTTGCAGTAACTGGTTTATACATATACGACTCTTCTGTATTTGCAAAACTGAAAAAACTTAATGTCTCAGAAAGAGGAGAATATGAAATTACAGATGTAAATCAAATGTATATAAATGAAAACACAATGACTGCATCATTTATACAAAACGGATGGAACGATGCAGGAACACATGAAAGCCTTTTTTATGCGAGTAAACTTGCAAGAGATATGGCTTTAGGAAAAAAGAAAACAAATAAACAATAATTAAACTTTTTGTGAGTGAAAAAAATATTAAAAAAATTAGTATTGGAATTATTTTATATAAAAATATAAAATATCTCGAAGCATGCCTCTCCTCTTTGCTGCATCAAACACATGAAAATTTTGAATTACTCTTAAGAGATCAAGATGAAGACTCTTTTGAAGCCTTGCACTATTTACAAAAAAATTTTCCAGAAATTATAAACGACCCACGAGTCAAAATATTTTCTGGAAAAAACCTCATGCATTCTGCAGGACACAATGCATTATTTTCTGAAATATCAAAAACTTCTGATGCGTATTTATGTGCAAGTAACGACATGATATACGAACCAGACTGTATTGAAAAATTAGTCGAACATTTAAATAAAAATCTACAGTATTCAATTGCTGTTCCCAAATTAAAACGATGGGATTTTACGCATCATAGAGATGAAAATAAAAATTTTGGGAAAACAAACTTCATAGATTCATGCGGAATAGGACTCTTTCAAAATCATCACTTTTTCGATATCGGACAAGGAGAAGTAGACACTGGAAAATATGATAATAGAAAAGAAATTTTTGGTGGATCTGGTGCATTATTTCTTGCACGAAAATCAGCACTTCATGCTGTAGATTTTTTTGATGAGAATTTACACTATAAAAATGATATTGATTTAGCCTATCGCCTCCAATGGGCTGGAAAAAAAACATGCTTTGTTCCTTCTGCACTTGCGTTTCATGACAGACAAGTATGCAACTCATTAGGAAATTCTGGGAATATGGGACTCATTCAAAAAATTATTAAAAATAATGCAAATAAACCATTATGGGTAAAAGAATCATCTTTTTTTGGCCATTTAATGCTCTTATATAAAAATGTATATGGATATAATTTTCCATTTTCTATACAATATAAAATTTTCTGGTATATAGTTCGTGCCACAGGATTTCTTCTCCTTACCGAACCCAAAGTATTACTACAATATATAAAAATTTTTAGACTCATTTTTTCTGGAAATATACAAAAAGTACAACCCAAAATATCAACTCTTCAGATTTTAAAATTTTGTAAAAAATAACAATATTACAACAATATTATGAATATAGGAATCGTAATTTTAGACTTTCTAAAGGCAAAAAAAGTGATACAAAATGTAAAAAGTATTCTACAACAACATATATCAGACGATATCACATTTCATATTGCTGTTGTCGATAATTCGTGCAACACAGAAAATGCAAAAATTTTACAATCAGGACTCGAAGAAGTTATGCATAACCACTCTCGACATACGGTATCGCTCGATATAACAGAAAAAAATATTGGATACACAAAAGGAAATAACAGAGGGGTACAAGCTATAGAAAAAAAACTGAATACACCTCTCAAATATGTATTTATAATAAACCCAGATATAGAAACAAAAGAAAGAAGTGTATTTCAAAAAATAATTACATACCTCGAAACACACAAAGAGATTGGAATTATTGGACCACGACAAGTTCATGAAAATGGAGAGTACGCAATGAGTGTACGGCAATTTCCAAATTTATTTACTCAAATTTTTCGACGATTATGGCTTCGACATTTACCATTTATAAAACAAGCCGTAGAAAGAGATGAAATGCAAAAAATGAATAAAGCAAAAACTCAAGATGTTGACTGGCTTCAATCATCTTTCATTTGTATACGAAAAAATATTTGGGATACCATTGGAGGGTTTAACGAAGAATATTTTTTATTTATGGCAGATAGTGAACTTTGCCTTCAGACATGGAAACTCAACTATCGTGTTGTTTTTTTTCCACAAGCAGAAGTATACGCAGACGGAATTCGGTGTTCTGGTGGCGGACTCCATACATTTTTTACCAACTGGGTATTACGACAGCATGTAAAAGATGCATGGAAATATTTTATAAAACATATATTGCAAAAAAATCCTCGAACAGAAGCACTACCTACAAAAAAATAACTTGACTGTATTTACTTATTTATGTATAATGTTTTGATACATTTTTATAAACATTATGAAGTTTTTAAGCAAAATATTTGGGAAACAAGATAAAACCCCTGAAAAGAAAACTGCACCAATAAAGAAAGAGGGAATAGAAAACAAAATAGAAAACAAAAAAGTAAACCAAAATCCAGAAACTTTAAACAGAGAAAAACCATCTGGACTTTTAGGGAAAGCTCCACAAATAGGACCTATTCCTGCAGGTTTCCCATTTTATCTTGAGGACATTACCACTCCAGAAGATATTTTAAATTCAATAAACAGACATCTTCAAGCACATGCTAAAGATGACAAACTTATTATACAAAATATAACATATCTTATTTTCTACGGATTCAAAACACATATAATTACACCACAAAACCTTGAATATACATTGAAACAATACAACAAAATCATGCACGAAAAAATTAAGAACAAAGATCCACATTCCAGCAATAAAAAACTAGACACTATCATAACAATTGTACTACGAATAAGTGATTTTTTATCCTTCCTTTCCACCGACACAACAACCACAAATCTTTCAATTGAAGGAGATGAACGAGTATTTCAATACATACAGTTCCTAACGACCAATACAAATAATCGAAATAATACACTATCAAGAACAAATGCACTATTAGATCCAAATTCAATACACAAAGAAAAGGAAAAACTTTTAGAATATTCAAATAAAACAATACAATCTCTGTCTGAGGTAGTATCAAAAGTTGTAATAAATAACATCACATATCACCTAAAATATATAAAATCAGATAAGTCGAGCCAAAATCTTCTCTCTATCATTATTGACAGCAATACAAGTGTTTTCCCCAAAGAAAAGGAGGTATACCCACTAAAATCATATATTTTTCCAAAAGAACTTCTCCATGCAGGAGATTTTGTTATTCATCTTAATCAATATGGAGACTTTGTAGGACTCGCTGGGCAATTGCTACACCCTCAAGATGAAAATATTATGAACCTGCTGCTCTTTGGAATATATAAAACAATAAACAAAGACATAGAAAAACTTAAAAAGAAAGAACCACGAAAAACACCAATTTCAGAAGAAATAGCACATGATAAAGCCCTATTTCTTAATAATCAAAAGAAACTGAAAGCAGAAGAAGAAAAAGCAAGAGAAGCAAAAGAAGCAAAAGAAGCAAAAGAAAGAATTGCGAATATGACACCAGAAGAAAAAAAAGCAAAAAAAGCACGACTACAAAAAATTGCAGAAGAAGAAAGAAAAAGAAGAATAGCAAAGAAAAGAGAAGAAAGAGAAAGAGAAAAAGAAAAAGAAAGAGAAAAAAGAGAAGCAGCAAAAATACAACAAGCAAAAAAAATTGCTGCACAAAAAGAAAGAGAGAAACAAAACAAAATCAATACCAACAATAAAAAGCAAGAACAAGCAGCAAAAGCAGAAGCAAAAAAAGAAAAATATATTGATCAACGAAGAACCCAATTCGGTGATACCAAAGAACAAGCAAGCGAACGATATAAATACATAACAAAAGCTATAAAAAAAGGAGCAGAACCAAACGATGCAGAAATAAAGTATGATTTTCTTCTTTTATTAAAAGAATCAACATCTATACATTCTATTAAAAAAGCAGAACAGCGATATAAGGCTATTTCTAAAATTTTTGCAAAAACACCAAATAAGGATACAAAAGCAAACTTTGAATATATAAATACCCTTTTTGAAAATGAAGAAAAAACAGGAATAATACAAAAAAAATATACAAAGCTTCAATCTTTACTAAACGGAGGAGTTCCTCAGTACAATGCACAGATCATCGTAGACCTAAACTTTGCACAAAGTACAGAAGAAAGCAGCAATGCAATAGAATACAACTATACTCTTACCACAACATCGCCCTACAAGAATTCTGTAAAAAAAATACATAAAAAAATAAAAAGCGATCCAACACTTGAAAAAAATCTTAATAACGCTATAAGAAAACTCATGAACGATCCACACGACCCATCTCTTGATTCACACAAAGTACACTTAAAAAAAGATGGAAAAGAATATTTCGCTTCCGATATCACAGGTGACTACAGAATACTGTGGCAATACTCTTCACAAAATGAAAAGGAAATAGAACTTATTGACATAGGAATTCATGACACTCTTTATTTAAAGTAAAAAGTAGCAAAATATTTCCATATTCGTGTACGATGTATTCACCCCACTCTTTTTATGCAAAAAATATGTTTACGAAAAATGTTGTTTTTATTTCGCTATTCTTTTCAAGCCTACTTCTTTTTTCTGGATGCTTTCGCTCCACTCCAATACTCATAGAAAATACTATAACGCATAAAAAAAGTACTCCGCCTCCACATACAACACTCCCTCCTCCAGAAAAAAATACAATACAAAGTGTTTCCGGTTTATTTTTTGGAGATATGATGTTTGACCGATATATACGGCGACAACTTGATACACAAGGGTGGGAAAGTATTTTAGACAAAAAAATGAAGAAATTTATGACCAGTAGTGATTTTACTGTTGTGAATTTTGAAGGAGCTATGACAGAAAATACTCCATACCCCGCAAGAGATAATATGCTTGCATTTACATCTGACCCAAAATGGGCAAAAAATATGAGCGAATATGGAATAAATATTGCAAGCCTTGCAAACAATCATGCACTCAATTTTGGAAAACAAGGATTTGCTGATACTAAAAAATTTTTAGAACGCTTTCATATTGCGACATTCGGAACTCCATATAACAAAGAAGAAGAAGGAAACCTTTTTGTTATAAAAAATATAAAAGGCATACAAATCGCATTTGTGGCATATCATGAGCTTTTTAGTGGAGATATAACACCTATTACTACTCTTATCAAAAAAATAAAATCTGAAAAATTAGCAGATTTTATTATTGTATATTCACATTGGGGAGACGAATACATACAAAAAATACACCCTCGTCCACAAAAAAAAGCACATGC